>JAPPKV010000130.1:14823-17455 GCA_028819775.1 Gammaproteobacteria bacterium
TGTCAGCGGCGTCGATGGCGTCGATGACGATCTGGGGCAGCAGAAGCTGCGGGAGTACGGCGGCGGTCTCGGCCGTCGACCCCTTGGGGAAATAAAGGTACAGCGGCACACCCACGCGGTCGTACATCTCGAGCCAATCGGTGATGGTTGGGTCTTCCGATGTCCAATCGGCTTCCACGACCTTGATGCCGCGTTCGTTCATCGCATCGCCCACCGAATCCGTCGCCAGCGCGGCCCGCTCGTTGGCCTTGCAGCTCAAGCACCAGTCGGCGGTGAAATAGACGAATACGGGCTGGCCCTCGTCGATGTAGCCGAGGACGCGTTCCGGCGTGAAGTGCTCGAGTTCGAGCTTGCCGAGCGTACCGGCGGAGACGTCGCCGGCCAGTTGCGGTCCGTCGCGGTAGTCCTCGACGACGACGCTGGCCGTGATGCACGCGGCGAGTCCGGCGATGGCCGTTGCATACCATGCCGGGCGCCACTTGGCGCTGGCCGCTTGGCCGTACGCCCACAGGGCGAAGGCGAGCAGCAATGCCGCGAGAATGGCGACCCCCATCGAAGACGCCCCGAGTTGACGGCCGACGATCCAGAACAGCCAAAGCGCCGCCAAGAGCATGGGGAACGCCAGCACGCCCCGGAATTTGGCCATCCACGGTCCGGGCTTCGGCAACAGCCGACCGAGCCCGGGCGCGAACGACAGCAGGAGATAGGGAAGCGCGAGCCCCAGTCCCAAGGCGAGGAATACGGCCAGGGCGACGGCAGTCGGCTGCGCCAACGCGTAGCCGATTGCGCCGGCCATGAAGGGGGCCGTGCAAGGCGTCGCGACGACAACGGCCAATAGACCGGTGAAGAACGACTTTCGCCGCTCGCTCTTGGAACCGTCGGCGGTCAACGACTGGCCGATGCCCATCATCCGCAGGCCGAACTCGTAGACGCCGGCGAGGTTCAGCGCGATGGCGACCATCAGCAGGCCGAGGCCGAGGTTGACCAATGGCGTCTGCATCTGGAAACCCCATCCCGCCGCGCTGCCGGCTTCGCGCAGCGCGATCAGCGTGATCGCGATGGCCGCGAACGCGACGAGGATGCCGACCGTGTAGAAGATGCCGCTCGATCGCGCGGTCTTGCGGTCGGCACCGGACAGTTCCACGAGACTCAGAGCCTTCATGCTCAGGATGGGAAATACGCAGGGCATCAGGTTCAGGATGATCCCGCCGAGCAAACCGAAAAAGATTGCCGTGAGGAGTCCCAAGCCGGCGGCCTCGGCGCCACCGATCCCGCCGACGTTTCCGGCGCCGCCCGAGGAGACCGGTCCTGCAGCCGCCATCGCGTCTGAAAGGGCGCCGTCCGACTTCGCGATCTCGAGCAGCACGCTCCGGTCCGCACCGTCTGCGTCGCGGTAGCTAAGAACTGCCTCGGTCTCCTCGATCCGATCCGCCTTGGTCCCGGCCGCCGCGGAGAATTGCAGCCCGAACGGCGTCTCGGCGCTCGATTGGTCGTCGTAGCGAACCAGGCGCTTGGTGGCAACGAACAGGTACGGCTCCATCGCCGCATGGGGCAGGGCGACACCGACGTTGACGCTGCCATCGACCACCTCGAATCGCGCCGGCCAATCGACGACCTTCGGCTGCTTCGCCCGCGCCGCCTCGAAACGCGGGGCGTTGTGGGGATCGATGCCACCGTCGTCCACGGGCAGGGTGATGGACAAGTCGGCCCGTTCGGGAACGCAAAGCTCGTCGTCGCAGACGACCCAACTGGCCCGGCCCTTCAGCTCGACGTCCCCTCCGCCTTCGAGTGCCGGAACCGTGACATCCGCGAGTAGGAGGATGGCTTCGTCGAATCCGTACGTGTTGAAGATGTCGAAGGGAATGACGTGGGGCGCGGGATACTGAAGCTCGCCCGCCTCGAAGCCCTCGGGCAGCGTCCAGCGCATCGACACTTCTTTGCCCGCATCGCCCGGGTTGATCCAGTACGCATGCCACTTGGGGTCCGGTTTGAGGTAGATGCCGACAGTGACGGCGCCGCCGTCCCCCGGCAGGCTCGCCGTCTCGGCGATCAAGTCGACTGTCGAATATTCCGTGCGCCGTTCGGCAGCCGACGCAACGAGGCTGAATTGCGTCGCCAATAACGCAATGCAGGCGCCCATCGAGATGCGTTTGAATCTAGGTGTCATTGCATGACCGGACCGATTGGTTTCCGGACCTCGCGGCGTGTACGTGGATCGTAGGATTGTCATGGCCACGACAGGTGGGCGCAAGTTGATGTTGGCAACTTTGTCGGCGGCGGATTCAACGGCTTCTCGAGTCGGTCGCGCATCGCCGGCCTTCACCGTGCTACTGTCCGCCCTACGACTCGACCAACCGGCGATGCACACCAAGCGACCCATTGCGCCCGGTGCCGAGGAGATTCTCGGCGGCTATTTCCCGGTGCTCGACCACGGCTTCGTGGCGCTGGTCGACTACATGGGCACCGACGACGACATCGAACGGGCTGCGCGGGTCAGCTACGGTGCCGGCACGCGCCGCGTCAGCCAGACGCGGGGGTTGATCCGCTATCTCCAGCGCCACGCCCACACGACGCCGAGCGAGATGGTCGAGTTCAAGTTCCACTGCTCGATGCCGATGTTCGTCGCCCGGCA
>JAPPKV010000459.1 GCA_028819775.1 Gammaproteobacteria bacterium
GATGTCGACGACCTGCGCAAGGCACTCGGCGCGGAGCGGGTGAACCTCTACGGTGCCAGCTACGGTTCCCATCTGGGTTTGGCGGTTCTGCGGCTTCACGACGAACATGTCGACCGGGCGATCCTCTGCCTTGTCGAAGGGCCGGACGATACGCACAAGCTGCCGGACAACGTGGATCGACATTTCCTTCATCTCGCTGACCTCGCGCGGGCCGATGCGAATCTCGACGCCGCGTGCAACGACCTCTTCGGCGAATTCGCGGCAGTGCTCGACGAGCTCGAACGGTCACCGGCCGAAGGCAATTTGAAAGGCGTCGAGAACCCAGTCCCGATTGGCAAGTTCGGCCTGCAGTGCGTGCTGGGGAACGCACTCGGCAGCACCCGAGCCATGGGGGGCCTGCCGGGATTCGCTCGCCAGCTTCAGCGTCGGGACTACGCGGCCCTGGTTCGGCGGTTCGACCGGTGGCGGGTCAATTCAACGGTCCACGGCATGATGCTCGCCATGGACCATGCCGCCGGTGCGAGCCCGGGACGCACTCGCCGGATCGAGGTGGAACGCACGGATGCCTTGCTCGACGACAGCTTCAACCTGCCGTTCCCGTTCATCGGCCGTGAGCTAGGCATCACTGAACTCGATGATGCGTTTCGTACTCCCGTGCAATCCGATACGCCCACGTTGTTTTGCGCGGGGACGCTGGACGGGCGCACGCCGGTGTCGAATGCAGAGGCTGCATTGTGTGGGTTCCCGAACGGTCAACTCGTCGTGGTCGAGGGAATGGGCCACGAGGAACCGACGGTACTGCTGGACGCGCAGGTGGGGTTTCTGAAAGGCGACGAGATACGCGTTGACCGCCTGATGATCCCCTTCGCGTTCGATGCCGTCGTGTAGTCGACCAGCGCCCTTAATCGACAACAATCCACCAATCCTAGGCCGTCAATCCTCCGCTATATTTGGCAGTCACTCCGAGCCTCATGAAACAAACACCAACGAGGATGCATTTGCCCGACGTTGATGTCCGGCCAAACGCCGGAATCGTCCGCAACCCGGTCGACGAGATCAAGGCAATCCAGAGCCTGCTGGCCGATGTCTACAAGGATGCGGGCGATGGACGCACATTGTTCCGGGAACTGGTCCAGAACGCTGACGATGCTGGCGCCACACAACTTGAACTCGTGGTGTTGGAACGCGGCTGGCCCGATGCGCAAAACAGCCTCCTACGAGGTCCCGCGCTTCTGGTGGTAAACGACGGGAGCTTCCCCGAAAAGGACCGGGCGGCATTGCACAAAGCCATTGGCGGTGGGAAGGAGGACGATGTCGGCAAGATCGGGACGTTCGGCATTGGTCTGAAGAGCGCCTTCCACATCTGTGAGGCGTTCCTTTACATTGGTGCCGAGAATTCCCATTGGCGGGCCGGCGTGTTGAACCCGTGGACCGGCACGGGAGAGAACAGGGACGAGGATCCTCTTCATCCAGACTGGAATGAGGTCGATGCCGAGCAGCTCCGGTCCGTAGCGGCGGATCTATTTGGCAAGAAGGGGAACGGCTTGCTGCTATGGATTCCGCTGCGTCGTCATGAACATCTGGATCGTGGAGCCAAGGGTGGGCGATACGGGCTGCGCGAACACTGCCCTGCGCCGGACGATCTCTGCGCTTGGTTCGGACGTTCTGCACCCCCTACCTTGCTGCTGGCCCAGTGCGGGCATCTCCGAACCATCGAGACGGCTCGCACGGCAAGGCTGGAGGGCCTGCACGGTCGCACGAAGCTCGTGCACGTCGATCGCCAGACCACGAGTTGGGTGGGACGGCATCGGGATGATAGCAGTGGGGTGCCCAGCCAGGTCTTTGCAGGCGAGATTGAGTCCAACGAACGAAACTGGTCCGTCAACACGTCGACCAGGAATGCGCCGACGAGCGACTCCCGCCCAACTACGACTAAGGAGAGAGTCTGGTCCGTCGTCGGAATAGAAGCTCTCGGCAGTGAATACCTCCGACAGTTGCGGTTGCAGCCCGGATGGCCGCAATCTTCACAGTGGCAGAACGGTCGGCACGCCACGGTGCCGCGAAAAGCGCTCGCTCACGCCGCAGTCACCGTACTGCGGCCTAACGTCACCGACGCCGAACTGTTGGGAACACGTCTTCGCTGGGCCGTGTTCCTCCCGCTAGACGACGACCCCGAGCCGAGGAACGGCGCGGTCGTCCACCGCGAAGGTTCGTCGCCCGCCTGGGAGGTCATCTTGCACGGCTACTTCTGGCCTTCCCAAGACCGCAGGTCAATTCCCGGCATCACTGACGACATGGGCGTTGCCGCAAGTGCTGACGACATGCGCGTGCGTTGGAATCGGGCATTGTGCGAACGGTTGCTCCTTCCATTGCTACCACGTGCCTTCGCAGAAGCGGCTGGCCCGGTGGAGGAACACGTAGCACGGCGGCTCCTCAGCGCGGTCGTCCGCTCAAGCATCGTCAAGGATTCCTTGGATTTTGTCAGGCGGCTTCATTGGCTCTTGCCCGTAATTGCCGAGCACGGCGTCCAATGGAAGGCAATTGACGCGGATGCTTGTCGCGTTTTGTCGATCCCCAATTGGAGTGAGGCGCCGGTCGCCGTTCGCCGACAATTCGTTGCGAGTGGCAGTGAACGGACGGGCGATCTTGTGTTCATTGACCACAATGCGCCTGCGTTCGTGGGCGAACTCGATGACTGGCCCGCAAGTCAGCTCGAGTCCCTCCTGAACTGCATTGCGGGCAACGAGTTCGGGACTCCGCAATCTCTACGTTGGCTCCGAGGGGTTCTCCGTCATGTTCTTGGCCCGGAGACCTGTCGCGAGGACGCTCGCGCCGACATAGTCGCCCAATGGCTCGCGGGACACATTGGGGACGGTGCGTTTCTCCACACGACGCAACGTTCTGCCTCGCGAGAGTCGCGCGACGAGCTACGGCAAGCGTAGCGAGACCTCTGTGAGGTGTTGCCGAAGGCTTGGCTAGTCGGAACGCTCGTGGACACCCAACAGGCTGTTGCCGAGCTCGCCTCTGAACATGCGATTGGCAAAGGGCTGTTCCCGGTACCGTTCGGAAGCCGCGAAAGTGAGTCGCAGTCGGACCACCGGCCTGACCAGCAACGTTTGGATCTCGCGCTGTCTACCCTAGGGCGTCGGCTGGAAGCGGAAGGCGATTCCGAGCGCGTGCGACACTCTCGGTTGCTCCTCGCCGAGGTACTGCTTGCCAAACGAGACGAACGTCCCTTGGGCGATCTGGCCGTATTGCCATTATTGCGAGCGATGAGATCGCCGGGAGACCGCGAGGACGCGTGGACCATCGCCCAGTTGCGCCGCCAAATCGAGAACCGCCGAGTATTCGTCAATCCAATTTCGGACGTCTCGGACTACGAGGAGTCGGACGGAACCCAGGCCGAACGGCCTTCGGATCCGAAACGGGCCGTCACGGAACTCGCGAAGGCCCTCGACGTAGCCCTCTGGATGGTGAACGGCGAGGTCGTGGCATCAATCAATGTCGATGTGCCGTCACCGGTGCCCGAGGCTTTGGCCGACTCGGTCAACCGGGTCGAGTCGTTCGGCAATCCCACGCATCGCAAAGCCGTATTGATACGGCTCGCGCCAAACATTTCCCTTAACGCCAATGTTCGCCTTGCTGCACGAGCACTCCTTGCAGGGCGCGGTGCGAAAGTCGTCGGACAGCATGCGGAGCTGTTCCACGCACGCACCGAGAACGGTCGAGCACTGTCGATTCTGCTGCGCCTGCTCGACCGGTCGTGGTGTGCCGTTCACGGAAAGTTGGTCGAATCACTCTCACATGAGGTTCTTGATGCCCTTTACGTCACTCCGGTCGATCACGAAGCGCTGCATCGCCTGCTCGCCGACTGCCTAAACAAGCCCGTGGATTGGACCGGGCTGAGCGACACAGAAGCGCTGCAGATGCTCGAAGGCTTGTACGGCGTAACGAATGAGGAGCTTCAACGTTGGCGTGCGATGCCGCTGCATCGGGGGGTTGACGGAACACGTGGGCCGATCGGCCACGGAACAAGGCGTTCGACGGGAACGACCGGCGAATTCCGTCTGCCGCCAGAACTCGAAGCGGAAGTACGTCTCCTAGACCCAGAATCCCAGGTCGCCCAGCTCTACGACTCCGTTCCTGAGATGAATCGTAACGGCCTCCTGCAGCTCATGTTGGAAGAATCGCGCCCATGGCGTTTCGCCGAAAAGATCGTGCGCGTCGTTCGCGGTTCCGACGGGCAGGTGTTGATGCCGCAAGATGGCGAGTTGCGAGAATTGCTCAGACACAGTCTTTGGCTGCCCCAGCGTGAAGGATGCGCCCTAGCACCGGACTCAGTACTGCTTGCTCCAGAGGAACTGCTGGATGTCGTTGCTGGTCTGGCTGCGGTCGGTGTCTTCGGCGAGAAGCGGCTTCCCGCAGCCATCGACGCACGGATTTGGAGGTTCGCAGAGCCTGTCGTTCGAGAGATTCTCGGGCGCGCGAGTCGCGAACGGCAAGTTCAAAGGATGATCGACGCCTTGGATTCCGATCAGGTCGCGCAGGTAGGTGGGAGTGCGTGGCTTGTCGTGACTAATCCCGCGCTGGTAGGCGCTTCACTAATCGAAGACGTTTTTGAGACGAGACTCGCCACCAGCCATCCCGGCTGGAGACTCGTGCACACCGTCGCGCGTGTCTTGCGGCATGGGGAGAGCGGGATTCGAGATGCTACCGAAACGCTCGTTCAGCTAGCACGGACCCTCCATGGTCCGATCCTTCCGGATCGTCAGATTGAAGTGCTAAAGAGCCTCGCCGGTGCCAGACCGGCAAAGGACACCCCCAGCGGACGCCTCTTCCGTCAGTATCTGGAGTGGTTTGTGGGAGCGAACGGTTTTTTGACATGCGTTCTTCCAGAGTTGGACCTGCCGACGCAAGACGGCAACTGGCATGTCAGCCGAGATGTCGCAAGAACGGAAACCGGCGTCGCGCGACGGCACCGATTGATTCCGGAGCTTCGCCCCATTCTCAAATTGGGCGGTGACGATCCGGTCCCTCATGCGAAGAGCGCTGAGAGCCACCCGGCTCGGACCGGGTTGGACGTGCTAGAGGCCTACTTCGAGCCTTGGAGGGGTCGGGTGCCACATGGTGCGGTGGGGGCCTTCCTGAGTTTGTTGGGGAACGGTCTGCGGAATGCGATTGGGAATCTCGCCGAGCAATGGCTTGGGGAGGACGTTGCCATCGAGCCGATAGAGGGATTCGATCGCAGCGCCGTCAGCGTTTGGGTTTCGTCCCAGGTCGCGCACGGTGATCGCGTGAACGCTGTGAACGTCCTCGGATCGTGGGTGGAGATGGAGGCCGAAGCCGACAGCCACACGCTGTTTGCGATCGATCCGGTTCGGCGCCCGCCGTCGCAATACTCGGCGCTTTCGCCGCTCGGCGCTTTCTGGGAAGTCTCTCTCCGGGTTGTCGAACCGCAGCGCCACTCGAGAGATGAACTCATGCGGCTGCTCCGCGGCACCGTCGAGAGATGGGCTTCCGCATACCTCGGGCTGCCCCGGGAACAGGTGAATGCCTGGTGGTCTCGATGGGGCAAGGGTTCTCAAGCGGACCTTGGTCCCGTCCTCGCATCCATCAAGGCACACCTACCGCTGACCCTTCAGCATCTCGATGTGAAGGAGAACGCACAACTCCAAGAGGGCGTCAGGAGAGCTGAACGAGCGCAAAGGCGGCGGGAGCAGGTGCCCTCTGAAGATGCGCTCAGAATCGAGAGAGATGCCCTGGACCGTTTGGCCGACCTCATCGAGGAGCCGCACCACCAAAAGTACTTGTGGAAGCGGATCAACGAGCTGATGCGACGGTATGGCTACGGCCGCGACAGCGTGTTGTTGGAGCTTGCGCAGAATGCCGACGACGCTCTCTCGGAAGCCGCTGAGATCCAGGGTGGGCCGCTACCTTCCGCTTCTTGCCGTCTCTTGATTCGAGTGTACGAAGAAGATGACCGTAAAGTCACCGTGGATGTCATGCACTGGGGGCGCCCGATCAACGACACCGGCGGTGCCGCCTTTCCGACCGGGCGGGATCGTGCATGGGATCAGGATCTCTACTTCATGATGCTCATGAATTTAAGCGGCAAGTCCGGCGAAAACCCGGGAGAATCCTCTCAGTCATCGACCACCGGCCGCTTTGGTCTCGGCTTCAAGTCCGTTCACCTCGTGTCTTCGTCCCCTTCTGTGGTCAGCGGCTTTCTCGCATTCTCCATTACCGGGGGGTTGTTGCCGCAGGAAAGACCTGTCCCCGAGGACGCTGACTCATGGATGATCAGGGACCGCCAACCCACACTCGTTAGGCTGCCACTGCGCCGGGATGTCGACGCGCAGACTCTGATCAAGTCGCTGTTCCATCGCTTTGCTTACGCGCATGTTCTGTTGCCGGTATTCTCGCGCCAAGTGCGGGAGGTCGTCGTGGAAGGCGGACCGCTACCTGGGGTCCATGTTTTCGCTGGAACTTCCATCGACGGTGCTCCCACGTGGTCAGTAGGTTCCGAGACCGGACTTCCCAACCATCCCGGTCGTTTTCGAATCCTTCGTTTCCGACCTGCGGATGCGGGACAGAAGGAGATGGGTACCGCAGCGATTGCCCTCGGTCTGCGAGAGGGCGTTCCGACACCCTTCCGACGGGATGTACCGTTCCTCTGGAACGTCACGCCCACGAGCGAGAACTGGGGGTGCGGATACGTCGTCAACGGGCCCTTCAAACTCGACCCCGGTCGAACTCATGTGTCGCTTGAAGATGACACGACCCTTCGTACCATCCGCCGCCTCGGAGAGGCGCTTGGCAGAGGCTTGATCGAGTTGACGGATGCACTAGTCGACCGAATAGAAGCGCCACGTAGTCCACTGGCCGCTCGCGGGAACTTCCCCTCGCTGCTCTGGCGGCTTCTCGCCTGTGGCCTGAACAACCCGGATGCACTACGCCAGGAGTTTCTCCTTGAGTTGCATGGGAACGGTCGTGGGCTGTCGGCCTGGATGGGCGCTTGCTCAGTTGTGCCATCGGGTCTTCCCGCGCCATTCCGCCCGACGCTCCCGCCATTGACGTCGGGTGTGCGCATTGAAGTTGCGAACGACGACTTTGATAACGACTTTTGCGCCATCCTCGCCAATATCGAAGACGAAAGCCTGGTGGCGTTGGTTGCCGAACGCTGCATCGTCTCGGCGGAAGTTGACCAACTTCTCCGTCCTCTTTGCAGCTCCGCGGATACGCAGGATGGCCGCATCGCGCCGGCACCGCTCCGCCCATCCGACCTCTTCGCGGAAACGGCAGAACGATGGGACCATTGTCTGACGCCGGAGCGGCTGCATGCATTGCGACCGATCAATGGTGGGGTCACCGGTAGCGCCGCTGGTGATTTCGCGGCGTACCATCGGGTAGGCGTAACTTGGTGCCGCACACTCAAAGCGCGGGCAGTGGACGGAAGTCTTCAGCCACTAAGGAATCTACTGCTCCAAGATGCGCCCGGCTTGTTGGACCAAACTGACGCGTATGGAAACGACGAGCCGCTTCGGGCTGCTTTCGCTCCCGCTGATCGGCTGCTCGATCCGGCGTACATCGAACGAAACGAAGATCAGCGGGTCTTCCAGTGGCTCCGAGTGCAGCATCGCGTCGACGCCGCCATGATGGCGGAATGGTGCAGGGAGCTTTCCGAGGACCGCCACGCCGCAGCAATCCAATACCTGCTACACGGCGAACTCGGATCGGGCGTTTTGCAGCGTCTTGTCCCGACCGTGCATCGACCGCGGTGGCTTCGAGAGTATGACGTCGTTCGCCGAATGCTGGAGGACCAGTGTGAGGAATCCTGGCGTCGCCAATCACTGCTGGGTGCACTGTTTCCCGAAAATTTCCCGACGCCAGATCCTCAGCCAGACCAGAGCCAACGTGAGTCGGACGCGTTCTTTGAACAGCTGTTGAAATGGTGGGGCGACGACACTGTCCGCCACAAGGTGATCACGACCTACGAAAGAAACGTCTGGCCGGATTGGCTACGGCGACGCGGCATTGCAGAGGGTCTGCGAGCAGACTCCGTAGACCACTGGCTCTGCCTGCTTGTTCTGGGGGCGTGCAGGGGCCTTGGCCGTACCCAAGACCACCAGCATCGAAGCTTCCTCGAGTTGGCCCATAGCGAAGGTTGGTGGGCCGTGTTCAAGACGCCTGACGATGTCGGTGCATGGATGGGAGTACTGCGGACCTGGCAGGACGTCGCCTTAGCCAAGCTGACGTATCCGCGCTGGATGTCCCTGTTTCCGGCGATCTACCAAATCAGTCGGTTTCTGGACGTTTATGTCCGTTTGCTCAAATCGGCTGGACAACGTCCTGCACGTATGTATTCAGTCACTCGGCTACTTGCGCCACGTGTCGACGAAGCGCTTACGGGGGCAGGTACACATTTCGACGCGCCACCCGCACCGCTAAACATGGGTTTCCATTGGGTGCTTCGGGAACTCGTGCGGCTGGAAGTCATCGTGGGCGAGCAGCTCTTCCCCGATTGCTGGGTTCCATCCGAACAGGTTCTTCGTCTGCTTGGGGATCTCGGCCTTGACCGACCCGATGACGGCACGCCCAACTCGCGGAAGGCACGGGCCATCTTCGACTTTTTGGCACCCAAGTTGGGTACAGAGACTCCGAATCTTCATCTCGCATTCGACATACCGCTACGGCATGTCGCGTCTAGCGAGGGCCTTCGGCGACGATTTGGGCTGGAAGCACCGGACAACCAAGCCGCAAGCGATGAGGGGCGCCATCGGACGAGTCGGGGCGAAATGGTCCGCTCGAAGTCGGAGGTCATAATTGCGAACGAACTCTTCGCCAAGGGCATCGAGTACGAGTACGAAGCTCATTTGACGCTCGCGGATGGCACATGGATAAGGCCAGATTTCACGATCCGGCGACCGGACGGTGTTAGCTGCTATTGGGAACACTTGGGGATGTTGGACGACCTACGCTACCGAAAGAAGTGGGAGGACAAACTTAAGAAGTATCGGCGGGCAGGAATCCTGCCAGTAGATGAAGGTCGTGGGCAGGCTGGGACGCTGTTCGTCACGCGAGACGATCAGGGAGGCATAGACAGCCAAGAGATAACGAAAGTCATCAAGCATCTTTCGCGTTTCGCGTAGGCTAGGGCGATGTCAAAGTTCAACACGAACACGGCCGTACGCCATGCCAGCTTCGGTGTGGGGCAAGTTTTGCTCGATCAGGGCGATAGTGTGGTCGTCCGTTTCGGACACGGGATTGAGGCATGCCTAGCGAGCGACCTCAATCTCATAGAGGGCCTAGCCGAGCGTGTCACTGCGGGACGACTCGATCCCGCGCTACATGTTGTCGCGCGAGTCCTAGGCGAGTGCATCCGTTCGGTCAACGACGCCTGGGGAGTTTTCTCGCGATCCCGCATCGCGTTGTTGCCCCACCAGCTGTGGGTATGCAAGAGGGTGCTTGAGTCGTGGCCCACACGATGGCTGGTGGCGGACGATGTGGGGCTCGGCAAGACCATTGAAGCGGGTCTCATCCTCACCCCGCTGCTTTCGTCGGGACGCGTGCGGCGGTTGCTTATCTTGGCGCCCGCAAGTTTGGTCGAACAGTGGCAAGTGCGGCTGCGAGAGATGTTCGACATTCGAATCTCGATCTACGTTGCCGAGGTCGACACGCAAACATCGGACTTTTGGAATACCCAAGACCGGGTGATCGCATCGGCGCATACGTTGCGTCTCGACACGGGCAATCGTTGGGAGCGCTTGGTCGACGCCCAACCCTGGGACCTCGTACTCATCGATGAAGCTCACCACATGAACGTAGACGAACAAGGCCACCGCACGCTCTCGTACCAGCTCATGGAGCGTCTGCAGGAAAGGGGGAAGATACAGTCCCTAGTGCTCTTCACCGGCACGCCGCATCGGGGCAAGGACATGGGATTCCTTTCTCTGCTAAAGCTGCTTCGACCCGAAGACTTCAATCCCGAACAGCCTCTTGAGGAGCAGGTGGAGAAGCTGCGCTCGGTCATGATTCGAAACAACAAACAGTCGGTAACGGATATGTCGGGCAAGCCACTGTTCACGGACATACGATCGAGACGGGAGACCTACGCGTATTCCCCACAAGAAGCTCGGTTCTACGATCAACTCACGCAGTTCATCGTAACCGGCAAGGCCTACGCAGCGGGTCTCGGCTTCCAGGATCGGCGTATCGTCATCCTGGTACTGATCACGATGCAGAAACTAGCATCGAGTTCCGTGGCTGCAGTGCGACGGGCCCTTGCGCGACGGCTCGTTCGGCTACAGGAAGCCGAGGTCAAGTTGGAAGAGTCGCGCGTGGATCAGGAGCGCCTTGAAGAGTTGGAGGCAGAGGACGACCCAGCAAACCTGGACGAGATCAGTCGATTGGAAGAGCGCGTGGCGGAACACGTGAGCGGAGTCGATCTCAATCCAAACGAGATTCCGGCCTTAAAGGAATTGCTGGTGGCGGCAAACAATGTGACAGAGGAGACAAAGATCGAGCGCATCCTCGCCGTCGTCGACGAATCCTTCGCCAACCGTTCCGTGCTCTTCTTCACCGAGTACAAGGCTACCCAGGCTCTGCTCATGAGTGCGCTGCACAAACGCCACGGCGATGGCTGCGTGACATTTATCAACGGCGACGGTCTTGTTGAGGATGTCCAAGACGCCTCGGGAAAGATCTCACATCGTAGGGAAGATCGACGCCTTGCTGCGGCGCGGTTCAACCGGGGTGAAGTGCGTTTTCTCGTTTCCACGGAAGCGGCTGGCGAGGGCGTTGACCTCCAGGAGCATTGCGCCACACTGATTCACGTGGATCTGCCGTGGAACCCCATGCGCCTGCACCAACGCGTGGGGCGTTTAAGCCGCTACGGTCAAACCGAGCCCGTCGATGTAGTCACCGTACGAAATCCGGACACGGTCGAGAGCCGCATTTGGGATCTTCTGGACGAGAAGCTGGAGCGAATCAACCTGGCTTTCCAGGGCGCGATGGACGACCCCGAGGACATTCGGCAGCTCGTGGTCGGCATGGCGTCGCCGGGCATGCTCACCAAGGTGTTCGCTGATGCCGATCCCACACTCGATGCACAGACGCTCGACGACTGGTTCGATACGGAGGCGGCGACGTTCGGCGGCGAAGACGCCGTGAACACTGTGCGCGATCTTGTTGGCAATGTCGCACGCTTCGACTTCGGAGCGGTCGCGGCGCAGATTCCGCAGGTGGATCTGCCAGACCTCGTGCCGTTCTTCAAAGCGGTCCTTGCGGTGCGTGGTCGTCGACCCGACCAAATGGCGGACACGCGGCTGCGCTTCCGGCCGCCGGATGATTGGAAGGACGATTTCTCGATTGCCGCTGTAGACCGCTACGACCTCCTCTTCGCCCGGGAACCGCAACCAAACGAAGGGGAGGATGTCGCTGGGGTGGGGCTGCGCGTTGTCGACCGTGCGGTTCGCGACGCAATAGAATTGACCGGCGCTTTCGCAACAATCCGAGGATTGAATGCGCCGGTCGTCGTGTTCAGTGTGCGGGACCGTATAACCAGCTCCGATGGTCCTGTTCGCGGCGTTGTCGTGGCAGCCGAGTTGCGCAGTGACGGTAGGTGGTCGCTAGTTCGAGACTGGGAACTCATGCAACGCCTGAACCCGCTGGCTGACAAACCCCGCAGCCTAGCCCTTGCGGACGCGCACCCGGCGCACAACGTTTCCGATCACATGGATGCTGCACGGCGGTATGTCGAGTCCCAGATCAGCGCGCTTGAACTTCCCTTTGTGTTGCCGGATCTTGACAGTGTGGCTTGTCTTGTCCCCGCAGAAGCAGCGATGCACGCCAGCTAAACCGAAGGGATCGTATTCCCATCCTATCTCCGCGATGACAACTATCCGGTTGAGCCGATTAGGCTGGACAAATCAGCGACGACCGCCCCTGTCGCGCTCGCACAAGGAAGCAGACCGGCACAAGAACCGGACAACTACGGAGGTGACGGACTACTCGAGATCGTCCAGCGCTTGGACCAACGCGTCGGCGATTTGCGTGAGTCGGTCAGCCGCTGCGTCGATTACCGATTCGTACTCCACACCTGTCTTTAGCGCAATTGGAAAAGATCGCGAGTTGGGATCGACTACGACGTCTTGGCCAAACAACTGCTCGAATTGCGTCCAGATCGGATCGACCCCATACCACTCTCCGCTCCAGATGTGACACCAAATAGGTGTAGAACCCTCCTTCTTCCAAAACCGAAGGTCCACGCCTAGCCAGATTCCGATCCGGTCGCGGAGCAGCAGATATCGCCCAGTCGTGTGGTAGCCGTGAGACGGTCGTAGACCTTTCGTGCTTGCCACACGTCGAGTCTTCAGTTTCTCCGCAATCGCCAACACGAGATCGGCATAGTTGATCATTCGTGTCGGCGTCTGTTGGTTCGTCAGTTCTTCCTGGCGCAGCGGAAGAAATGCGTCGGCGTTCATCCGGTCCGTCAACACTCGTAGTTGGGCGACATCCGCCTCGATCCTACGCACTGTCGATAGGTTTTCGAGTACGCGACGCCAACTTGTGATCGCGAGGATTCGACCATTCGGCAATGTCGCCAATGGGTCCGGCGCGTGACGTTCGTTCCCCACTTTCTCCTCGCCGCAGCGCAGTTTGAGTTCTTGCCAGACCGTGGACACCCGGTCTTTGGGCACTATGAAAAGGAGCATTGCGCCGGCACCATCAGCCGGTAGTTCTTCGAGGTACTTAACCGGCTGGTGAGGGGTAAGGCCGGCCCAGAATTTGTTCTCGACCAGTACACGGCAAGTGTTCGAGTCGTCGTAGATCGACAGATCGGGACGTGCGTCCTCGTCGCCGTGGGTTGTTTCGCTCTCCACGCGACGGGGTTTAACCTTCTCCCGAATCTCCTCGGGCCACAACTCCGCGAACTTGGCGAGGGCATCTTCTTGACCGAGCAAGTATTCGAGAGCCAGCGTGGCTGTAGGTTCCGGTGCATTGTTACGTAGGACGACGTGGGCGAACACGCTCGAATCGGTCATACCGGGAGCCCCCGAAAAGGCGGGATACTAGCAAGTCGTCGTGCTGGCCGCCGCCAGTCCTACCAGCACGTCCTCGCCCAGTCGCTCGTTTCCGCAAGCTCGTCGTCCCTCGCGCAACCGTTGTCCACCCATCCGTCCGACCTACTCAGTTTCCGGCCGTCGTCCACGCCCGCTACCAATCCCGCAGGTCGCTTGGGTTCGCCCGCAAAGGCGGAACCGCCACGAAGGATGCGAAACACGACCAGTCCGCGGTGCACCACAGACGGGTGCGTTTGGTGACTTTATGCATAAAGGGGACGCATCCCCTCACAAGTCCCGCAGGAACTGCGCCTCATAGAGCGGCCAGTTGGTCAACACGCCGTCTAGGCCACCGCGGGGATCGGCCGTTAGCGTGATGGCCCGTTCGGGCGCGTAGCGCGCGATGTAAGAGCTTAAGCTCCGCGCGCGGCTGCGTCGTCGGCTCTTCACCTCCACGGGGACGATCTCGCCGTTCTGCGCTTGGTGAAGGAACTCGAGTTCGGCGCGGCCTTCCGCCCAGCCGTAGGTCGGATGGCCGACGCGGGCGCACAGTTCAGTCTGAACGAAGTTCTCGGCTATGAAACCCTTGTACGCGTACTTCGGCTCGCGCTGCACCGCATATGGGAGGCGCAGCAGGTGTCGGAGGATGCCGATGTCGAAGAGAAACAGGCGGAAGCGGCTCTCCTTCCTCAGATGCGGCAAGGGCGGGGTCGGCTGGCTGACGATGGGGTAGCACTTCCACGCCAAGCGGCACTTCTCCAGCCAATCGATGGGGCTCCGGAGATCCTGGTAGCCCCGCTTGCGCGCCACTACCCCTTGGAACCGAAAGCGTTTCACCGAGCCGTCAAGCGTCGTCTCTAGTTGGCGGGGAATGTTGTGAAACACCGCGTCGATGTGCTGCGCGTGGACGGGGCCGGCGTACTTGCCGAAGTCGCGCTCGAAGCCCGCGACAAGATCACTGTGGATTGTCTCGACCCGACCGATGCGCTCGACCTTGCCGGGCCCAGCCTCGAACCACGCCGCCACCGCCTCCGGCATCCCGCCCACGAAGGTGTAGTCGAGGAACAACGACCACAGTTGTTCGTGCGCCGTACTGCTCGTCCCCCGCGTGCGGAACATCTCCAGCAGGCGTGTCTGACCGGACGCCATCACGAACTCCTCGAAGCACAGCGGGAACAGCTCGAGGCGGCGGACTTTGCCTACGGGAAAGGAAGCCAGCAGGCCGATGTTGGAACCGGTTGCGCAGACGAACGCCTCCGGCGCCTGCTCGGCGAAGTACTTGAGAGAGTCTAGGGCCGGCTGGCAGTCGCCCACCTCGTCGAAGAAGATGAGGTCCCGCGCCAGGTCGACGGGCTCGTTGGACCGTACCTCGATGTTATCGACGATGGTGCGCGGCACCAGCCCTTCGGCGAAGATGCTCGCCAGTCCCGGCTCGAGATTGAAGTCCAGCTTGTGGACCTTGCGAAACTGCCGGGCGCCGAAGATCTGTTCGATGAGGTGCGTCTTGCCGGTCTGCCGTGCACCGTCGATCAGCACCGGCTTGCGGCGGGGTTCCCGTTTCCAGGACAGCAGGTCGTTAAAAAGCAACCGTTCCATCGTGTTGTACGACTACGGCATGTCGCCAAAGAGTAGCATGCCCCAGACTTTAATGTGCATAAAAGTCTTCTATATCGTACTTTTTGATAGATAAAAATACGCCGACGAGGTGCTTTTTGCGACTTTCCACGGCGTCCGTCGTACGAGGAGGCGGCAGAAACGCTCGAACGCCGGTCGGGTGCGCCGGAACGGGGCAACGCCCGTCCCCTACCGCGTCTCGTCGTCTCCCGCGGTGAGCGCCGCCAGCACCTTCGGCGGCGACATCGGTAGTTCCCGCAGACGCAGCCCGAGGGCGTCGTGGATGGCGTTGGCGACCGCGGCCATCGGCGGCGCGATCGGGACTTCGCCGACGCCGCGTACGCCGTGCGGGTGGGCGTCGTTCGGGACTTCGACGACCACGGTGTCGATCATCGGCAGGTCCGACGCAACCGGCATGCGGTAGTCCAGGAAGCCCGCGTTGTCGAGGCGACCCGAGGCGTCGAAGATGTACTCCTCGTTGAGTGCCCAGCCGATGCCCTGGGCGACACCGCCCTGCATCTGACCTTCGACGTAGCCCGGGTGGATGGCGCGGCCGGCGTCCTGAACCGCGGTGTAGCGGGTCACTTCGACGCGGCCGGTCTCCTCGTCTACCTCAACATCGCAGACGTGGGTGGCGAATGCCGGCGCGGCGCCCTGCGCGTTGACCGACACGTGCGCGGTGATCGGGCCACCCGTCTGCGACGCCTTGGCCGCGAGTTCCGCGAGGGAGAGGGGCTCGAAATCACCGGCGTTGGCGCCCGCCGGACGGGCGTGGCCGTTGTTCCAGTCGACGGCATCGGCGTCGATGTCCCAAAGTAGTGCCGCCCGTTCGCGCAACTGCTCGACGACTCGCTCCGTGGCTTCGGATACCGCAGTTCCCGCCGAGAAGGTCACCCGGCTGCCACCCGTCGTGGCGCTGTACCCAATGGTGTTTGTATCACCGACCTGTACGCTGACGTTGCGGTAGTGGATGCCGAGGGTCTCGGCGACGATGTTAACCATCGACGCCCGCGAGCCGCCGATGTCCGGATGTCCGGTGGTGACAGCGACCGTGCCGTCCTCGTTGACGTTCACCTGCGCACTCGATTCCCCACCGACGTTGAACCAGAACCCACAGGCGACGCCGCGACCTTGGCGGCCATTCTTCGGCGTGGCGTAGTGCGGGTGGTCCTGGGCGGCGTGCAGCGTTTCCTCGAAGCCGATTCGGCGGAACGTCGGCCCGTAGGCGGCCCGCGTACCTTCCCTGGCGGCGTTCTTGAGCCGGAACTCGATGGGATCGACACCGATTTCGTTAGCCAGTTCGTCGATCACGGACTCCACGCCGAACGCGGCGATGGGGGAGCCGGGTGCCCGGTAGGCGTTGCACTTGGGCCGGTTCGCCACCACGTCGTAGCCCACCACCTTGACGTTGTCGATGGCGTACGGCGCGAAGGCGCAGTTCGATGCCCCGCGCACCGGGGAGCCGGGGAATGCCCCGGCCTGGAACCGGAAGGTCGCCTCCGCCGCGACGATCCTGCCGTCCCGCCGTGCACCGATCTTGATGGTGTTCGACGAGCCAGCGGTCGGCCCGGTGGCGCGGAACACCTCCTCGCGGGTCATCACCATCTTCACCGGCGCACCGGCCTTCCTTGACAGCGTGTAGGCCAGCGGCTCGAGGTAGACGATGGTCTTGCCCCCGAACCCGCCACCGATCTCCGCCGGAATCGCGCGGATCTCGGAGAGCTTGGCGCCCGTCATCTTGGCGGTCGCATTCCGAACCATGAACTGGCCCTGGCTCGAACTCCAGATAGTGGCCCGACCATCGGCCGCTACGCCGACGAGGCAGGCGTGGGGTTCGATGTAGCCTTGGTGCACCGGCTTCGTCTTGAAGTCTCGTTCGATGACGACATCGGCTTCGGCGAACCCGTCGTCAACGTCGCCCAGCGTGAACTCCGCCCGGCTCGCCACATTGGTCGGCGCATCCGCTGCCGAGGCGTCGCCTTGCGTGCGCAGGAAATCGTGGAGCACCGGGGCGTCCGGTTGCATCGCCTCGTCGACGTCGATCACCCAGGGCAGCGGTTCGTAGTCGACGTCGATCAGCGCGAGGGCGGCTTCCGCAGCCTCCGCCGTCGTGGCCGCCACCGCTGCCACCGCGTGGCCGGCGTAGAGCGCCTTGTCGCGTGCCATGACGTTGCGACTCACGAAACGCATATCCGCGGGCCCGACCATCACAGGCGTATCGAGAGGAAAGTCCACCAGGTCGGTGCCGGACATCACCGCCTTGACGCCGGGTGCCGCGGCGGCGCGGTCGAGGCCGATCG
>JAPPKV010000318.1 GCA_028819775.1 Gammaproteobacteria bacterium
TGTGGCACTATCCCTGACCCTGCGGGTCTCAAAAAAACAACCGTCCCTTGGGCCGGTGGTGATTCATCGGCGCCTAACGGCCCACGGCGCAACTTCAACCTAGCGGCGGGGCACGTGCTCCATGGGAGATGACGGAAGCCCTGCCAAGGCCCGTAAAGACTGGCGCAGACGCCGGAATCTCCACGTCCGCCACGTCAACGACTGCCGGCAGGACATCCACCGCGTTCTCGGGTCGGTCGGTTGCAGCGCACGCGCATTCGACCGCCTCGGCGGCGACCAGGTCGTGCCCCATGTGAAGCGACTGCATCGCGAGGCCGGCCGTAAACAGACCCAGCATCGCTATTTTGGCGAGTCGTGGGATCACGATCTGCATTGGGTTCTTTAACGTCACCGACAGTACACAGCGCGTCAATCCCCGGCAAGTACGCCACCAAGGTGTGTCAGTTTGATTATCTGGCGGGCGCTCCTGCCAGAAGCCTGGATTCCAAGCCCCCCAACCGGACAGTGGAACGCCCCACCGCTTCGCCAACGCCATCCTCACCGCCATAGACGACAACCTTATCCCGGGCCCGCGTCACCGCGGTGTAGATTAACTCCCGGGTCACCACCCGCGACTCCGCAGGTCCCGGTATGAAGGCGACCTCGTCGTATTCCGAGCCCTGTGCGCGATGCACGGTCAGGGCGAAGAAGCTGTCGTGGTCCGGCAGGCGGGCCGGAGACACTTCGAATCGCTCGCCGTCGGGACGCTTGAGTTCGGGAAACCAGACCCGCCTGCCGTCGCCGTCGTCGACGACGACGCCCGTGTCGCCATTGGAAAGCTCCGTGGCTCGGTCGTTGCGGGTGACGATAATCGGGCGACCCCCGTAGAACTCCTCCCGGCCAACTAGGCCGCGTTGGCGCAGTTCCGCCTCGACCAGCCGGTTGAAGCGATGCATGCCGAAGGGACCGTGGCGGTGGGCGCATAGTACGCGGCGACTCGGGAAAGGTGTGCCGAGTGGATTCTCAAGACACGGGGCCCACGACTCGACCGCGTGGCGTTGAGCTAACCGCTCGAATTCACCGGCATCCGTCAAGGGCCGCAACTCCGTTTGCGGATCCCGCTCGTCCTTCAACGCGCCAACGGCAGCGGCAACGTCGCCGGCCACGATCGCATCGGCGAGACGACCGATGCCGCTTTGCCGTTCAAAACGACGGCTCTCCGTCAACGGCTGAACACAGCCGGCGAGCGGCGAACCGAGCATTGCCGCAGCCGCGCATAGATCGCCCAGCACGGCACCGGGTTGCACCGACGCCAACTGGTGCGCATCCCCGAGCACCACCAGCCGGGCATCGTCCGGCAGGACGCCGACGAGTCGCGACATGAGCGCCAAGTCGACCATGGACGCCTCGTCCAGTATGACGGCGTCTACTGGAAGCCGCCCGCCCCGTGTCCGGTACAGCAGCCGATGCACGGTGCTGGCACTAACTTGGTAGTTGCGCAACGCCGGAATCTTCTCCTCGAGCTCGGCCATTTGCGTTGAGACCGATTCCTGCAGGCGTGCGGCGGCTTTCCCCGTCGGCGCGGCCAAGGCGATCCGGTCCCCCTTCGCGAACGAAAGGTCCACCAACGCCGCGATGACCCGCGCCGCAACAAACGTCTTGCCGGTTCCCGGCCCCCCGGTCACCACGCACAGTCGGCGACGTAGAACCGTCTCCGCCGCGCGTCGCTGGTCGAAGTCCTGCGAACCGAACAGGCTGTCCAGCTTGGCATCGATGCCAGGGACCTCGGTTCGGACCCGAGCCATCTCGATGAACCGCGCCGCCGCTTCGGTCTCGGCGTTGCGGTAGCGGGTGAGGTAAAGCCTCCCGGCATGGTCGAGTGTGAGTGGCGCATCTCGCTCGCTTTCCGGTCCGGCGACGACCGGGCTGGCGAGCAGCGAGTCTCGCCAATCGTCCAGGAGAGGCAGGGCATGGGACGGAATCGGCAGGTCGACCGACGCCGGTTCTTCGAGCACCGATGCCAGCGGGCCGCCCGCGCACGCCGAAAGGTCGAGGCAGGCATGTCCGCGGCGGGTCTGAACACTGGCAAGGGCTGCCGCAAGCGCCACCTCCGGACGTTCGTGGCCATCGAACCGGGCAATCAGCCGCGCGAAATGCCAATCGATGTCGGCGATCAGGTCCTGGTCGTGCAGTTCCTCGAGGAGTTCGATCACGCCGCCCCCCTGAAACAGGCGTCGAGAGCGTCGATGCAGGCGCGGCTCGGACGGTCGAAGTAGACGCCCCGGGCCATGCCGGCCGCCGGATCGATGCCGCGTAGGAACAGGTAGAAGGCACCGCCGATGTGCTGGTCGTAGTCGTACCCGGGCAAGCGGCCGGCTAGGTAACGGCTCAACGCGACGAGGTAGAGCAGGTATTGAAGCGGGTAGCGATGGTCGCGCATCGCTTTCGTGATGCCTGCCAGCCGATAGTCGTCGAGGCGATTGCCGAGCCAGTTGGATTTGTAGTCGAGCACGTACCAGACGCCGTCGTGGCTGGCGACGAGATCGATGAATCCGCGCAGATAGCCTTCGATGTTCGATCGAGACCCTGCGAACGGGTTGTCGTAGCCATGATCCGCAAGCGCCTCGCCGAGTCGGCGGCGGTCGAGTCCTTCCAGCGGCAGGTGGAACTCCATCTCCGGGACGGCGCGTTCGAGATCATGAAGCCGGAACCCCTTGCCGACACCGGGACCCTCGGCCGCGGCAAGCAGAGTCGCCCGGGTGTTCGCCACCATCGACTGCGCCACGTCTACCCACTGAGGGTCAATCCGGTACCTGGCCAGACCCTCGCGACAGGCCTCTTCGAGGGATTCCTCCTCGCTCCGGTCGAGACGTTCGAAGATCCGATGCAGGCAGTTGCCGACCCGTCGACCCGCGGGAAAGGTGAGGGCATTCCGAACGGATTCCCCTGCCGTCGCCTCTTCCTCTTCTTCCGTCGGTTCGGCCTCGTCCCGGTCGGGCTGCTCCACCGTCTCATGATCGTCGGGCGACTCGGCGACGCCAGCGCTGTGGGCCAGCGCCGAGTAGCTGCTCATCTGGCGAACCCTGGCCAGTTCCCGGCCCAAGCTGCGAACCGCGAGTTCCTCTGGCACGGTCGAAGTGCGTTCGACCGGCGGCGACTCGTAGCCGAGGTCCATGTCGACGATGCCGACTTCCGCGGAACATCGGTCGGTCAGATCGTCCAAACCTGCCCGCCACTGCTCGGGCGAGAGCCCGGTGGCCATCTTCGCGGCGTCAAGAAGGGTTCCGGCATCCACCTCGCCGCCAGCGGCTTCGCGACCGTAGAGCAACCAGGTGAGGGGCGCGTTTTCCGTCTGCCGGACCTTCGTCCATGTCACCACGCAGCGTTCCTTGGCGCGGGTAAGCGCGACGTAGAGGAGCCGCGCCTCGTCGGAGAATTGCTCCAGCCAGTCGGCGTCGAGATCGCCCTGGGAGGGACTCAAGTCCAAGATCTCGGCATGGCCGACATCCGCGCTGTGGTAGTCGGCCCAAGCCTTCCTGCGCGGGGCGCCGGCGTCCCATGGGAACGGACAGAACACGATGGGAAATTCGAGCCCCTTGGCGGCATGCATCGTGACGATCTTGACTAGCTGCTCGTCGCTGTCGAGGCGTAGCAGGGCCATCTCGTCCCGATCACCGGCGTTTGCCCGCTGCCGGGTGAACCAAGCCGCGAGGCCGGTGGGTGAGTACCGTTCGCGAGTCTCTGCCTGCTGGAGAAGCTCCGCCAGATGCTTGAGGTTGGTGAGTCGTCTCGCCCCGTCCCGGTAGCGCAATAGCTGGTCGGCCCCCTTGACTTCCCCGGACTCCAGGATGCGCCTGATCAACGTGGCGATGTCCGACCGTTCCCACACCTCGAGCCAGTCGCCAAGGCGTTCGGTCCAGAGGTTCCACGCGTTGTCGTCGTCTTGGAGTGCACCCACCGCGGCCGCATCGAGCCCGAGGACGTCAGCCGTCAACGCGCCACGGGTGCGGTGTGGCGACTGCGGTTTGGCAATGGCCCATAGCAAGCGCTCGAGTTGTTCCGCCTCGCGGCTCGCCATGACGTTCTCCATGCCGATCTCGACACTGGCGATGCGACGTTCGTGAAGTGCACGGGCAACCCGCCGACCCTGTTCGGCGGTGCGTACCAATACGGCGATGTCCGAGCCGCGCACCGGCTCGTCACCCAACCGCGCCTTGCCCTGGTCGGCGAGCGCGAGCAAGGCCGCGATCTCGTCGGCCGCCAAACGCGCGACCAAGCCGCGCATCTCCGGCTTCGTCCAAAGTTGCCCAAGCGCCCAAGGGAAATAACGAAACTGAAACGGGGCGTTTCCCCCCTCCGCAACGGTTTCGCCGTCGACTGAGAGCTTGGAATCCTCGATGGCGGATTCGACGGGATCGAAGCTGATGCCGGGCAGCGCGAATGGGCAGGGATGTTCGAACACGGCGTTAACCGCCTCGGTCAACGCCCGCACCGAACGGAAGTTGCGCGACAGGCTGAGCTTCGCGTCGTCGGCGACGGCATCGCTGGTGTTCAGGTAGGCAAAGATGTCGGCGCTGCGAAACCGGTAGATCGACTGCTTGGGGTCGCCGACGATGATCAGCGCGCCGTTGTCGTCGGCCAGGCGGGTATCCCGGTATATGCGGCGGAAGATCTCCGCCTGCACCCGGTCGGTGTCCTGATACTCGTCAATGAGCGCCCAAGGGTAGCGGTCGCGGATGCGCCGCGCGAGGACCGCAGTGTCAAGCGCGCGGCGCAGGCCTGTGAGCAGATCGTCGAAGCCGAGCTTTCGATCCTCCCGCGCGCGGCGTTCCAGCAAGCAGCGCGTATTCCGCAAGGCATCGCGGCGCAAGCATGGCAACAGACAGTCGAAGCCGATACGTAGTTCCCCCGATTCCTGGTCGAGTTCGTCCAGAGCCTCGGCAAGCACCGGCGCCATGTCACGCAGTTGCTTGCTTTGTGTTCTGTTGCCGAGGTAGCTCGCGTTCCTTGCACAGAACGTGATTTCGGGCCTTCGCAGCACGGCGGCGATGCGGTCGCGGTCCTCGTCGGGCATCGACGCCGCCTCCGCCTCAAGGGTGTCCCTGGCCTTGCGAACCGCGTCCCGCCAAGCGTCTTCCAACCCGCCCAATTCGCTCGACACGTCATCGGTCGAGGAATCCGCGCCGACGATCTCGAGATCGAGCCTCGCCACGTATCCAGACACCCAGCCGGTAAGTTCGTCCGCCGCGAAACCCTTCTTGGCGGCGTAGCGAACGAGCAAGGGTGATGCTGGATATGCCCACCGGCGCCACTCGTCGTTGATCGCAGCGTTCAGCGCATCGGCTCCGTCGCCGGCCACATCGAAGGCGAACGGCAGTCCCCCCTCGAACGCGAAATCGGCCAGCACGCGCTGGCAGAAGCCGTGAATGGTCATGACGTTCGCGCGATCTAGGTCGAGCAACGCCAATTCCAGGAGTCGCGCGATGTCGCCGCGGTCGATGCCGAGACATTGCCAGCGTTTCAGCAAGTCAACGGCCTGCCGATCCGATTCGGCGTCCTCGTCCCTTGCCCGACGCAGTACGGCCCGCAGCGTGGCACGTACGCGGTCACGCAGTTCACCGGTCGCCGCGATGGTGAACGTGACCACCAGCAGTTCCCCGATTTCGGCGCGTTTCTCGACCAGCAACCGGGCAACAAGCGTGGTCAGGGCATAGGTCTTTCCCGTACCCGCGCTGGCTTCGATCAACAGCTCCGGCGCATCCCCTAAGGCCACGTCCAGCGGCGTCACGTCGGTCGGCTTCATCTTCCCGACTTGGACTCCGCATCGAGAAGCGGCAGCAGCAGCGTTTCGGCGAGCGCCGCGAATCCGCTTTCGTCGAACGGGTCTTCGCGGTCGTAGGCAAGCGCCACGTAGTCGTTCTGCAGACCGTCAAAGGCTCGTTCGCCGTGCCACTTTCCGCAGGCAGCGTTCCACGCGCTGTCATGGTCTTGGGACTTCGCCACGTCCTTCGCGTATTCCATCGATGCGCCAGGCGCGAACGCCAGCAGTTCCCCGGTGCCTCGCCACCAGGCGTCCAGCCAGAGTTCGAGATGTTCGCGCGCCTCCTTGGGGGCGGGCGCCCGGAACACCGTCTGATCGACGCCGGTCGGCGCCAGACAGACTAGGTGCGTTTCGGCTTCAACCTCCTCCTGGGTCACCCAGGCCAGCAGTTCCAGCCACGCGCCGAACCGGTCCTGGGCACGGATCGTACCGATCCGCCAGCGCAGCAACTCGTGCCCCCTACCGCCGTCGACGGCAGCGACATTGGCTACTTCGCCCACCAGACGATAGCCGCCGACATCCAGCTCGAGGTCTTTGGGATCCGCCTCGAGCGCTTGCTCATAACGCCGAAGCGCCCGCCGGAACGCCCTCACATCCGCGTCGACGTCCTCGTAGACCACCTCGCCCGGACCACCCGCCGGCAGGCGACCACGGGCGGTCACCAGCCGCTTGATCCCCTCGACAATGCCCTCGTCCCGGCGGTGTTCATACACCTCGGTCTTCAAGGCCCATCGCGCCAATCCGTCGAGTTCAAACGGCTCGTCTTCCTCCAACGCGATCTCGTCGACCTCGAGGCGGACGCCGAGATGCTCGCGCAGGAACGCCCGTGTCGGGTTGCCGAAGAACGCAATCAGGCGTGCGAGCTCAACCTGCCTGCCATCGAAGGAATCCCGTAGGGGCGACCCTTGTGGTCGCCCGCTCGACCCTTGCGGTCGCCCGCGGCGGGAATCACGAGTGGCTAGGCGGGACGGGCCAAGCCCGTCGCCTACGGTGCTCTGGTCAAACGGCACCGTGAAGCGTTGGCGGGCCTCGGCGTCGGTTTCCTTGTCGGCGTGTCCGGCCAAAGTGCGGGCGGCGTCGAGCATCGAGGCTGAGTAGCTCCATAGATCGCCGTCCGCCTCGAAGTAGCGACGACTGAACGGCTGCAGGGGATGGGTCGTATCGAAACTTCCGTCGAAGCGACGCTTAAGGTAGTCGCGCAATTCGTCCACGACCACCGAAGGCGGCATCGGCTTGTCGTCCCGGACGTTGCGTCCCGTGTAGCTCACCAGGAAACAGCGGCGAGCCGCGAGCAGTGCCTCCAGGAACGCGAACCGATCCTCGTCGCGGGTGTTACGGTCGCCGGTTTGCTCGCCATCGGCATCCACCAAGTCGAATGACGACGGCGACGGGCGGCGCGGGAACAGGCGGTCGTTCATGCCCAAGGCGCACACGACCTGGGCGGGGAAGGCCTGGCCAATGCCGAGCGAAACGACGGTTACGCCGTCGGCAAGGCGCGCCGCCGGTCTCGACAACCCGGTCGCGGCCCGACCGAGCACGTCCCGAAGCACGGCGAAGGGAACCGGCGTGTCCACCTCGCACTCCGACAATACGTCGTCGATGAGTCGGGAAACCGTCGCCGTCTCCCCCGCGTTCTCCCAATTGGTCGCGAAGAACTGTTCCACCAAGGCGTGGAGGCTTTCTGCCCAATCGACTGCGGAGGGCGCCAGGTCGTTGAGTTCGCGCAAGCCGATCGCGCCTTCGCAATAGTCGACGAACCGACCTAGGAGTTCGTAGTCGCCAGAGAATCCTGCGGAATCCGCCGAATACGGTGCCACGTCCTCGAACATCGCGGTTTCGCCGTCCATGGCGTAGCCGAGCAGCAGCCGGTCGATGCCCTGGCGCCAGGCATGGCCGCCAAATCTGGGTAGTCCCTGGTCGGCACGGTGGTCTGCATTGACGCCCCATCGGATGCCCGATTCATGCACCCATTCACGCAACGTCGAAAGCTGCCGCTCCGCGATTCGGAATCTCTCGCGAACCGCCTTCGATTCCAGCGGCGCCATCACGGCCTCCGCGCCGTAGCGCGAATCGGGCAACGCCAAGAGGTCAAGGAACGCCTGTACGGCCCGGGTCGCTGAAGCGCGGGGCCGGGCGATGTTGAACGGGATGACGGCAGCGGCCGCGAACACGGCTTCGATGGCGGGCGCGTAGTCGACGATGTTCGGCGTCAGCACCAGCACGTCGGCAGGTTGGATGTCCGGGTGCGCGTCGAACAGCCCGAGCAGCCGGTCGTGCAGCACTTCCGCCTCGCGCATCGCCGAGTGGCAGACGTGGATCTGGATGGAGTCGTCGTTGGGCATCGGTCGCTCGGTTTTGGCTTCGGTCGCCAGACGAAGGTCGAGGATGTCCCGTTGCACGGCACCCAAGGCGGTGCCCCGGTTGGGCTCTTCGTACTGCTCCTCAGGTGTCCCGGTGGCAAGCTCCGCTTCCAACAGCAGTGTCTGCATATCCCGGCCGAGCTTTCCCCACGCACCGAGGAGTTCATTGCCTTCCGTGCGGTACTCCTCGGCGGGATCCGCCGGATCGGCGCGCCGCTGGATGACGCGCCGGGGGGCGATGTCGCTCCAGTATTCCCGGCATGGGCTGAGCAGGAACAGGTGGATGTCGATGTGTTCGCCAGCTTGGCGCAGGAGGTCGAGGTACGAAGGCGACAGCGCGGCGACACCGAAGAAACTCGCCCGCCGCGGCCAGTTCTCGACCTTGTCGAAGGAATCGCCGGCGTTCCGGAAAGCGTCGATCGCAGCGACCCAATGACTTGGCTCGGTCACGCCTTCCATGAGCCCGCGCCAGAGCCGCGCCTGCCAATGCGGCGTCTCGCCACGCTCCCACTCCCGAATCCACTCGGGCCGGTACAGCAGGCAGCGGTCGTAGACCCGCGCCAGGCGATCCGCCAGCTCGAATCGCTTGCGCGGATCGCCGTCCACGAGGTAGTCGCGCACCGGTGCCGTGCCGGGACCGTCAAGGCTCGCCACCGCCTTGTAGATACGCCAACGGAGCCGATCCGGAGCGAACGGCGTGTCCCTGGACAGCGTGCCGAGGACATCGTGCATGATCGACCACGCGAACTGCGCCGGAAGCTCGATGGAGACGTTCGCGGCGATGCCGAGTTCCTTCGCCAACGCGAGCACCAGCCAGCGTCCGAGGGTGGGGTGCGGAACGACGATCCGCTCCGGTTCGAAGGGATCTAGTGGGCTTCGCCGAATCTCGTCCGCAAGCTGTTCGGCCAAGGTCTCAAGGCGATTGCCGGCTTGGATTTCGATGGCCATCACCAGTGCTCGGGGAGACGTCTGGATGTGTGGAACACGCGTAAGATCTCGATGCGGTTCAGCTCCGGTCCGACGCGATAGGGAACGATGTAGCGTGTCTTGGGAACGACCAACTCCCGCGTGCCATGGATGCGGCCAGGACGACCCATAGCAGGATTGGCCTTCAGGTTATCGACTGCCTCGTGAATTCGTCCGACTATCCGTCGAGCCGCCGCCGGATTGTCCTTGGCAACAAACTCGGCTTCATCGTCCAGGTTCCGCAGTGCCGTGGCGAGCCACCTAACCTCCACCGACTCCCCACTTGCCCAACACTCTCCTGACCTCCGCCTCGCTCGCGAATTCCTCGCGATCCGCTTCCGCTACAGCCTCTTCAATCTCCCCAATCTGCCATTCGTTGAGGTCGACAAACTCGCGGATGGCTTCAGCCGCCAGAAACGATTTGGTGCGCTGTGTCGCCTTCGAAAGGCGATCCAATCGCTGTTTCAAGTCGTCGTCCAGTCGAAGTGTCACAGTGGCAGACATGCCGCCTCCGTTCACGTTTTCGATGTACACAACGTAGCACAATGATCGTCGGCCAGCCCAGCCTTGATGTCGGCGAACACCCTGTGCTGGAGTACGGTTCGTCCCGCCGATACGTCTGCCTCGCCTTGCACAACGAGCTTCAGTGCCAACAAGGCGGCACGCTCACGCTGATGCGATTCGTAGCTTCGAACCACTGCGCTCGCCAAGCCGTTCTGAGTGACGATGATCACACCATCGCCAGCGTTCAATTCGGCAAGCAGCTGCGGTGCTTTGGCCTTGAATTCGCTCAAGCTGACAACCGATCCGGCCATCGTTACCACCGCCAGTCAGGCTGCAAGCGCACGATAACGGGGCACGACATAAGGCCCTTCCGGTATCACGGCCACGGCGCCGTCCCCCGTCAGTTCCACGCTCTCGCGAACCGCTTCCTCAACGGAGTCGATAAGTTCGACGCCCGTGAGCTCTCGGTCCCGGTCGTTCAGGCGGCTCTTCATGCGTACCCGTGCGACCCGTTGCGCCTTCGTCTGCATCTCGGTTTCCCATTCGTCGATGTCGGCGAAACGCTTTTCGAGCAGCGACGCGAGAAACGCATCCGCGCCCAAGTCGATCAGCCGTCGCTGGGAAGCCCGGAAGTCGTCGGAGCCGAGACCTTCCGAGCAGTCCGAGGCGAGAATCAAGGTCGCGTCGTCGTCCAGGATGTCCATGGGAGTGACCATGCCCTTGACCGTTTGGTAATAGGTCTGGTCCAGCGGGTAGCCCGCAGCGGATGTCACCACCGTTCGGAATCGGCGGGTTACGGGGACCGTCAGGTAGCGGTCTGCGTAGGCCACGGCTTCGGCGTGGCTCGCGACAATCTCGCCGAAGTTGACGAACGACAAGCGCCTTTCGTCGTCGATCACGGTGTTGAGCGCGTAGACGTCGCCCAACATGCGGACGATCTCAAGCTGCTCCTCGTGCAGCGGATTCCCTTCGAGCCGGCACTGCACCGCATGTGGGTTCTCGATGAACCTCGCGCTGTGGAACGTGCGGATCGTGTCCGCGTGCGCGATCCCAGGGGCGACGACCTTGCGGCCCCCCGAATAACCCGCCATGAAATGCGGTTCGACGAGTCCCGTCGCAATGCGCAGGTCCGCCTCGACGAACCGCCTGTCGAGTTTGACGGGCGTGCCCAGAGTCCGCGTCTTCCCAAAGTCCACGTGCGCCGCGTCGTCTAGCGCGTAGTGGTTCACGACCTGGACACGATCCAACACCCAGGCGTCGCCGACCAGTTCCGCCAACTCGTCCCCCAGGTTGGGACGGTGTAAACCGGTGGCAACTAGGATCGTGACATCCGACGCATCGATCCCCGCTTTCAGCAGCGCCTCGAGTAGCGGGCGAAGGAACAACCCGTTCGGCACCGGGCGGGTCACGTCGCAGATCAGGATGCAGGCGGAGTTCTTGCCCCGAGCAAGTTCGGCAAGCGGTGGGCAGCCGACGGGCACAGCCAACGCCTGTCGAACGGCAACATCCGCGTCCGGTACAAGCGGCATACGCGGCTTGGCCACAACCGTCACGTCCAAGTCGTCGTCAAAGGTGACCGACAAGCCGGTCTTGCCATACAGAAGATCGACAATCATGGTTGCGAGCATACGCCAGCACTCCCCTTGGAGGCATCATGGGCATCGAACACGGTGCATCCCATCGCCGCTCGATCCAGGTCGAAGCCGAAGTCCCCGGTACGCCCGAGGAAGTTTGGGAAGCCATTGCCACGGGCCCCGGCATCGGTTCCTGGTTCTACCCGACCGAACTCGAGGGACGCGTCGGCGGCGTCCTCAAATACGACACCCAATCCGAGATGGTCCACGTTCCGGCAAAGGTGACTGTCTGGGATCCGCCTCGGCGTTTCCGCCACGACGGAAAGGACTGTGGACCGGACGGACCGCCGACCGCTACCGAGTGGATCGTCGAGCCACGCTCACGGGGGTGCGTGGTACGCGTGGTACACAGCCTCTTCGCGAGCACAGGCGATTGGGACAACTACCTCGAGAGCTTCGAGGACGGGTGGCCGCAGGCGCTCGCCATTCTGCGGCTCTATCTCACCCATTTCCGCGGTCAGCGCGCCACCATCGTACGGGCCTCCGGAAGCCACGACGGTTCAGTCCGCGATGCCTGGCAGGCCCTCCTCGAAGAACTCGGTGCCGCCGGGCTCGGTCCCGGCGATCGCTGGGAACTCGCCGAGGGCGGGGATGCGGGCCTCGGGGGCATTCTTGACGAACTCCGGCCCGAAGGCCGCCAGCCCTACGTTCTCCTGCGCCTCGACCGGCCGGCGCCGGGCATTGCGGCAGCTTCCGCCTACAAGATGTCGACGCGGGCGGCCGTGATGCTCAGCCTGTACCTCTACGGCGGCGAAGGTGCACCTGCCGCTCGCGCCGAAGTGTTCTGGCAGGCGTGGGTCAAGGCGCGCTTTCCGTAGTGGCGACAGAATCTAGACAGTGTGCTAGCAGTGTGCGACAGTTTAGTCTGACTTAGTCAGACCAACGTGTGTTGTGGAGTCCACGCTCACCCTAAGCGATGCGAAGGCGCGGTTTTCCGAGATCGTCGAGCGCGCCGTCAACGGGGACGAATTCATCGTCACTCGCATGGGCAAACCCGTCGTGCGCATCAGCCGCATCGGCAAGTCCGCATCGACACGCAAACTCGGCGACCTAGCCGGGCAAATCCGCATGAGCGACGACTTCGACGAGTGGCCGGAGGACTTGCAGTCCGTGTTGGGCATCTCCGATCCATGAGATACCTGCTCGACACCCACGTCCTGCTTTGGTCGCGCGCATCGCCGGAACGGCTCTCGGCGGAGGTCGTCGGGTTGCTGCAGTCCACCGAAAACACGCTCTACGTCAGCATGGCCACGCTGTGGGAATGCGCCATCAAGGTTTGCATCGGCAAGCTCGCCGTGCCCGAAGGTTTCTTTCGGATCGTCGCCAACGACTACGAGATACTCGACATCGAACTCGCGCACGTGGAGGCAACCTTGCAGCTGCCGCTGCTCCATCGCGACCCCTTCGACCGACTTCTGGTGGCACAGGCGCGACTGGGCGGACTGACGCTCGTCACCCGGGACCGCAACGTCATTCGGTACCAAGTCCCTGTCGTGGAGGCGTGATCTCCGTCATCCTAGCGGCTAACCCATCCGGCAGTACTTGCAGGCACACCGTTGCCGGCCTAACGTCCAACCGCATGATCCGAGTGCGCACAGCCGTATCGACCGCGTTTGCGGCGGCAACATTGCTTCTGCTGGCCCAAGCTGCTTGGACGGCACAGGCACCCGAAGAGCGTGTGGATGCCGAAGATCGCTGGGCCAAGACGTTGCGAATCGTGCGTGAGACCTTCCCGGACGTTCCACAGCTATCGACCGAACGGCTCGCGGAAACGCTCGAAGCCGATGCCGATGTAGTCCTTCTCGACGCCCGGTCGAAAGAGGAGTTCGAGACCAGCCACCTGCAAGGCGCAGTCCGCGCAACCAGCATGCGGTCGGCCAGAGAGGCGCTCAAGGGTCGCGGCGAAAAGTCCGTGGTGGTCGTGTACTGCTCGGTCGGGTACCGGTCCTCCCGTCTCGCCCAAAAGCTGCGCGCGACCGGGGTCGAGAATGTCGTCAACCTCGAAGGGTCGCTGTTCAAGTGGGCCAACGAAGGCCGGCCCGTGTACCGCGGGTCGGAGCAGGTCCGGACGGTGCACCCTTTCGACGAGGACTGGGGCGATTTGTTGGACAGGGCACTCTGGTCGAACCCTCGGTGAGGACAAGCGAAAGCCGAGCTTCCCACTCCGATACCATGGTCCCATGCGCGTTCGATTCGGTCTGCTCCGGGATGCATTGGAACCGTCCCACCCCCGTACGTCAGTCGGCGAAATCACGGTGGGTCCGCAAGGCTTACTCGGTCTCCTCGAGAGCGACCTTGGCATACCGTCCGTCGCGGCGCATCCATCGGAGGCAATCGCCGCCTACCGCGATTGCCTAGCCGAGTGCGACGATTGGGTGCGGTTCTACCACCGTTCCTTCGGCGTCGATCCGGTGGGCGTCGCGCGGACGTTGAACGACTGGCGGCAGCAGTGGTACCTGCACGGATGGGACGGGCGCTTCCCCGTCGACGCTCACGGTCGCCTGGGCGACATGGCGGCGGTGGAGTCCTTGGCCACCGAGCGCGTGCCGGCCGGCGTGGGCCAACGTCTGGGAGCCGTCCTTGGCCTGCTGGACAAACGACATACGCAAATCCGGGAGGTCGAGCTTCTCGATGACCCCGACGACCTGCCGCTCCTGTGGCGGCGTGTGCTTGAACGCTTCGACTGTTCCACGACCCCGGCAAACACGGGTTGCGCGCCCTGGGATTCGGATCTCGGCAAGCTACAGGCGCTGCTGACCCGCAACCTGGCAAGACCGCTTGACGGCGACGGCTCCTTGATCATCGTCCGGGCGTTCTCGCGGGACGTGACTGCTCAGGCGACGGCGGAGATGCTGCGCGAACTCGACGATCCCTCGCGTGCTGTGGTCGTGGCGAGCCGCGACGGGATCATTGTCGACAACGCGCTGCAACGGGTCGGCCTTCCTCGGGCCGGCTTCCAGCACTATTCCCCGTTTCGGGCTGCGAACCAGGTGCTGAAGCTCGCCTTCGCGTTGATCTGGCAGCCGTTGGATCCGCACCGCCTGCTGCAGTTCCTGATTCACCCGGTCAATCCGCTGCCCTGGCGCGTTCGCGGGCGACTGGCGGAAGCGGTGGCGGCGCAACCGGGTATTGGGGGCCCGGCGTGGCAGGAAGCAATGGCCAAGATCGCCGACGACCAAACGGTTGGCGTCGAATTCTGGACCACGCCCAAACGGTACGACGCGAGCCAAGGGGCACCCGTCGAGGTTCTGCACGAACGGGCCTCGCGCGTCGGGGCGTGGTTGGCGAGGCGACTGGCGACAACCGAAGACGGCGAGGAGAGCGCCGTGTTCAGCGCCGCCTATTCCCAAACCGCGGCGTTAGCGTCCACGCTGAAACGGCTTAAGGAAGGTGGTCGGCACCGGATCAGCAAGATCGAGCTGGACTCGCTCATCGACGAGGCGAACCGACCGACCCCCGACGCTTCCGTCCTCGCCGAAGCCGGCCACGTGCCCGTCACCAGCCACCCCGGCAATGTGACCGAGGCGACGGACGAGGTCTTCTGGTGGGACCTGGCACCCCAACGCCCCGACCTGACGTCGCCGTGGTCCAGTGAGGAGCGCGACTCCCTGGCGGCGGCTGGCGTCGACCTGCCGACCGCAGAGAACCAACTGGCCCTCGACAAGCGAGCCTGGCTTCGCCCGGTGCTCAACTGCCGCAAGCGCCTTGTCCTCGTCGTGCACGAGGACGACGAGGGCCGGCATCCGCTCTGGGGGCGAATCCGGGAACAGATTCGCCATGGCTGGGTCGATGTCCCCCTGGACAATATTCCTCTGCGGGGCAAGGAGAGCCTACTCGACAAGGTTGCCATTCCGGCACCGAGTCTCGAACGGAAGCCGCTACCGACACCTCGGCGTTGGTGGCGCATCGACCAAACGCTGCCTGTCCGCGATAGCGAGTCCTATACGAGCCTCAACAAGATCTGCTACTACCCGCATGAGTGGGTACTCACTTACGCGGCGAGATTGCGTAGCGGAGGCATCAACGAAGTCGCCGATGGCGCCATGCTGAAAGGGAGCCTGGCGCATCGGCTGTTCGAACGGTTCTTCACGGAACACGGCGACTGGGCATCACTCCGGGATTCCGAGATCCAGCATTGGCTCACGCTGACAATCCAAGACCTGATCGAGAAGGAAGGTGCCGTCCTCCTCGAGAACGGTCGCGGCGTCGACCGCCAACAGGTCATCACGATCTTGGAACACGCGCTGTTCCGCCTCCTCGGCCACTTCCGGACGGCGGACGTCCAAACCGTCAAGTCGGAGCAAGCGGTGCAACGGTCGTTTCCCGGGGGTGTGCTGTACGGCGAAGCCGACCTCGTGGTCGTCGGTCCGGAGGGCAGCGCGGTACTCGACGCCAAATGGGGCAGTGAACGCTACCGCGAAGAAGAGATCGAGGCGGGACGCCATCTGCAACTTGCCGTGTACGGCTATGCCCTGGGCGAGCACGCCTGGCCATCCACCGGCTACTACATCGTCACCACGGGCAACGTCGTGGCACCCGACGCCCGTTTCTTCCCCGAGGCGCTCGCCGCGGGAGGCGAGCCCGTCGAGGCTGTGTGGCGCAAGGGCCTGGTGACGCGCAACTGGCGTCTGGAGCAGTTCGCCCGAGGCGAGATCGAGGTCAACGCCGATGCCGAACCGGATGCGGCCTCCGAGCCGCCGGAGGGGGGGCTGGAATCCCGCATCGAGCCGGACCGCTTCGACGAATTCCGCTGGCTCACCGGCGTGGCACCGTTTCGATGACCGTGGCAGTCAAATCCACGGCGGCGCGTTTCGATCACGTCACGTTCATCAGCGCCGGCGCCGGCAGCGGCAAGACGTACCGGCTGATCGACGAACTCGAGAAGGCCATCGTCGAGGATGCCGTTCCCGCGGCGGGGATTCTCGCCACGACCTTCACCGTCAAGGCCGCGACCGAACTGCGCGAACGGGTCCGGGACCGCCTGCTCGCCCATGGGCGTTTGGACCTCGCGGAACGCACCGCGGAGTCGCTGATCGGCACGGTACACGGCGTCTGCGAACGCTTGCTCAAACGCTTCGCGTTCGAACTCGGCCTGTCACCGCAATCGAACGTCATGAGCATCGAGGACGGCGCGCGGTTCTTCAACCAAGCGCTCGACCGCGTCGTGCCGATCGACCGAGTCCGCGAGATGAACGCCTACGCCCGCCGCCTCGGAATCCTCGATCGCGGTCTGCCCACCTGGCAAAGCCTCGTGAAGGCCATCGCCGACAAGGCGCGCGAGAACAACCTGCGCGACGAGGACCTCCGTGCCATGGGCGAGCACAACGCCGACGACCTGCTGGCGTTTTTCCCCGCTCCGAGCAACGAAGACCCCACGCAAGGGCTCACCGAAATCGTGTCAAAGACGATTCGCGAGTTGCCCCAAGGCAGCTACAAGG
>JAPPKV010000476.1 GCA_028819775.1 Gammaproteobacteria bacterium
GCAGCGGGCGTGACTGCGTCAGCCCGGCCTGGTATTGGTTTTTCTATCGGTAGGGCGTGCTCCACACCGAGGGCGCCATTTGTCGCCCTTCGCGAAAACCCCGATCGGCGACGTGGCCATCGGGGTTTTTGTTTGAGGGGACGACTGTGGCAATCGAAACGGAGGACTTGAGAATCGAGGCGCAACGGCCACTGCCCACGCCTCGGGAGGTCAAACGCCGGCATCCGGCGAACGACGAACTGCGCCGGCGAGTCGTGGACGCCAGGCGACGGATCAAGGACATCCTGGCGCGCCGGGACCACCGGCTGTTGGTCGTGGTGGGACCCTGCTCGATCCACGATCCCTTCGCGGCTCTCGACTACGCCGACCGACTGGCGCGATTGGCGGCCGAGATGCGGGATACGCTCTACATCGTCATGCGTGCCTACTTCGAGAAGCCCCGCACGACCACGGGGTGGAAAGGCCTCATCAACGACCCATACCTCGATGACACCGGTCATGTGGAGGATGGAATCTGTCTGGCGCGCAAGGTCCTAGTCGACATCGGGGCCCGCGGCTTGCCCATTGCGACGGAAGCGCTGGATCCGATGACACCCCAGTACCTGCAGGACCTGATCGCCTGGTCAGCGATCGGTGCGCGTACGGCGGAATCGCAGCCGCACCGGGAGATGGCATCCGGACTGTCCTCGGTGGTCGGTTTGAAGAATGCCACGGACGGCTCCGTCGCCGTGGCCGTCAATGCGGTCAAGGCGGTCTCCAAGCCGCATCGGTTCCTTGGAATCGACGCCCTCGGCCGGGTCGCGCTGATCGAGACACGGGGCAATCCGCACGCGCATATCGTCCTGCGCGGCGGCGACTCCGGCCCGAACTACGATGCCCGGGCGGTCGAACGGTGCGAATCCAACCTGTTGGCCGCCAGACTGCCGGCCAACATCATGATCGACTGCTCCCATGCCAACTCGAACAAGAACCACGAACGCCAGGGCTTGGTGGTGGACGCCGTGGCCAGCCAGGTCATCACCGGCAACCGCTCCATCGTCGGGATCATGCTCGAGAGCAACATCGAGGCGGGAAACCAACCCATCGGCCGGGACTTGGCCTACGGTGTGTCGATCACCGACGCCTGCGTCGGCTGGGACGACACCGAGGCCATTCTGCGCCACCTGGCAGCGACCCTTCACGAACCGTTGGTCAACCGGCTGATGCCCGCGAAGGCCTCCTAACGCAGTCGATCACGCTCGAGCAAGGGACGGAACCGTAGGGGTCGGGCTTGTCCCGACCTGTTGTGGCGGCAACCGGGACATTCGGCACGGGCGACCACAAGGGTCGCCTCAGGGTCGTCCGTACGGTCATGCGGTTCAACGGCTGTGGGTCTGTTCCACGGCGCCGCCGCGGATTCGCAACGGCGACGGTGGTTGCTATCGGTAGTAGGCGTTCTCCGTCATGGTGTGGTCGGTGACATCCCGGATCTCGGTGAGTTCGGGAATCTGCTCCATCAACGACCGCTCGACGCTCTGCTTCAGGGTGATGTCGACCGCGGCACAGCCTTGGCAGCCGCCACCGAACTGGAGAACCGCGGCGGTCTCGTCGACCACTTCGACCAAGGTGACTTGACCGCCGTGAGCGGCCAAGCCGGGATTGATCTCGTTGTAGAGGACGTAGTTGATCCGATCCTCCAACGGCGAATTCTCGTCGACGCTGGGCACCCGCGCATTCGGGGCCTTGATGGTCAACTGGCCCCCCAACCGGTCCTCCTGGAAGTCCACCACGGCATCCTCGAGATAGGCCTCGCTGCGGGACTCGAACCACGCGGTGAACCCGTTGTACGGCACCGGCGAATCGTCGTCCTGCTGTTCGCCTTCTCGACAGTAGGCGATGCAAGTCTCCGCGTTCGGGGTTCCGGGTTGGGCGACGAATATCCGTATGCCGCAGCCCGGATCCTGTTTGGCGAGCAGATCACGAAGATAGCCTTGTGCGGCTTCTGAGATATCGACCATGGGTATTCCCGACCAAAACGCTCAGGAATAATAGACCGGCGGGGATCGCTGTGCAAATCGCGAATCGGGCGGAAACCCCGCTCAGGGATAGCGACCGGTGCGACTGGCGAATTCCCTGGTCAGCACCTGCCGGGCTACCTGCCGGGCCATGTCGCGAATTGCGTGTCCCCGACGCACGTCATGCGGGCGGGTTCCCCGCAGGGAAGTGTCGACATCCTTCGCCATGCGGGTCACGTCGATGCGTCCGGTACTCCGGGGTCGGCAATGCATGAAGCCCTTGAGCATGTCGGCGCCCCATTCGCTCGTCGAATCGGCCTCTTGTCGAAGCAAGCGGGACTGGGTGCGCGGCGCCGGACAGATACCGACCAAATGAACGCGGACTCCGAGTGCTTGGATCTCGGAAACAGCAATACGCAGGTCGTCGTCGCCGGAGAGCAGGACGCAATCCGCCATCGCCCGGTTCCGGGCCAAGGCAACCAGATCGCTGGCGATCAGCGCATCGACGCCCTTCTGGCGTCCTTCGGCGTCGACACGGCCAAGCCGAAGCTTGACGTCGGCCTGCTCGGCCAACACGACATGGGACCGGGTGGGACGGTTGGCCGAAGCGTCGTACCAGTAGATTCGCAGCAACGGCATCCCCGTTTTGCCTCGAGCAAAACGCGCGAGGTGGCCGACGGCGACCATGTGGTCGAGCGAAACGTCCGACCGGGCTACCTTTCGACCCGCCAGTGCCCGAGCCCCCTCCGCGAACAGGTAACCGGCATCGACAAATACGGCAACGCGATCCATCGTCTAGAGCTACTACCCCAACGGACCTTCCTGGTGTACGGTCGGCGGTCCACTCCTCCGGGTCATCACATCTTAGCACCTCGTCGGGTCAGCGCCTTGCGCGTCGAGAGGCCATGAAGCCCCTTCACCCCCAATCTCGGCCACGTTCACGCCGCGTTGCGGGTACGCCCCGTAGGATTGCCCTCTTGGAGTTGGCATGTCGGACGACCGAAACAAAGACTCCCCGTTAGCCCGGGCCCTCGTTGAACGCCTGCTGGTTCTCGACGGCGCCACAGGCACCATCCAGCAAGCCTACAACCTAGCCGAAGGCGACTATCGGGGCGACCGTTTCCACGGGCACAACCTGTCTCTCAAGGGCAACGGGGACGTTCTCTCGTTGACCCGACCCGACATCGTGGCGGCAACGCACCGGGCCTACCTAGAAGCCGGTGCGGACATCGTCGAAACGAACACGTTCAGCGCCACGCGCATCGCGCAAGCAGACTACGGACTTGAAGACATCGTCTACGACATCAATGTCGCGGCGGCGGAGATCGCACGCCGTACGGCCGACGAATTCAGCCGCCCCGGGCGAGAGCGGTGGGTTGCCGGCGTCATGGGGCCGACCAACCGGTCCGCCAGCATCTCACCCGATGTGAACGACCCCGGAGCACGCAATATCCGGTTCCTCGACCTCGTCGAAGCCTACTCCGAAGCCGCGCGGGGGCTCGTTGCAGGCGGTGTTGATCTCATCATGATCGAGACCGTATTCGACACGCTGAATGCCAAGGCGGCGCTGTACGCATTGGAGGATGTCTTCGAGGGTGGCGGGCAGCGTTTGCCGGTCATGGTTTCCGGCACCATAACGGACGCCAGCGGTCGCACGCTGTCCGGCCAAACCCCGGAGGCGTTCTGGCATTCGATTCGCCACGCCGAGCCGTTGATTGTCGGGTTGAACTGCGCGCTCGGTTCCGAAGCCCTGCGTCCCCACGTCGAGGCACTTTCGAGGGTCGCGACGACGTTCGTGAGCGTGCATCCGAATGCTGGCCTCCCCAACGAGTTCGGCGGCTACGACGAGACCCCCGAAGAGATGGCCGCAATCGTCGGCGACTTCATGGACCGCGGCCTCGTCAACCTGGTCGGCGGGTGCTGTGGCACGACCCCGGAACATATCCGTGCCCTTGGTCAGCGCGCCCGCATCGCCAAGCCACGAGCGACGCCGGTCTACCAGCCCCGCCTCGCACTCGCAGGGCTCGAACCCTTGGTCATCGAAGAGGACTCGCTGTTCGTCAACGTCGGCGAGCGGACCAACATGACCGGTTCCGCCCGGTTCCGGCGGCTCATCAAGGCCGGCAACTACGGCGATGCCTTGGACGTCGCGCGGCAACAGGTCGAAAGCGGCGCCCAGATCATCGACGTCAACATGGACGAGGGCATGACCGACGGTCCCGCCGCCATGCAGCGCTTCCTCGATCTCGCGATGGCGGAACCCGACATCGCGCGGATTCCGGTCATGATCGACTCCAGCGACTGGAACGTGATCGAAACCGGGCTTCGGTGCGTACAGGGCAAGTCGGTGGTGAACTCGATCAGCTTGAAGGAAGGCGAAGGTCCCTTCCTCGCGCAGGCTCGCCTATGTCGCCGCTACGGTGCCGCCGCGATCATCATGGCGTTCGACGAGTCCGGACAGGCCGACACACTCGCCAGGCGCCAGGAGATCATGACCCGCGCCTATACGTTGTTGGTCGAAGACGCCGGTTTCCCGCCCGAAGACATAATTTTCGATCCCAACATCTTCGCCATCGCCACCGGCATCGAGGAGCACCGCAACTACGGGCGCGACTTCATCGATGCCGTACGCTGGCAGACCGAGAACTTCCCGCTTGCCCACACCTCCGGCGGCGTCAGCAACGTCTCGTTCTCGTTCCGGGGCAACGACCGGGTACGGGAGGCGATCCACGCGGTTTTCCTCTACCACGCCATCGAATCCGGCTTGACGATGGGAATCGTGAACGCCGGACAACTGGCGATCTACGAGGACATCCCGCCCGATCTCAAGACTGCCGTGGAAGATGCCGTGCTCAATCGGCGTCACGACGCCACCGAACGGCTGCTCGAGGTCGCCCAACGGTACAGCGGCGCCCGCAGCGCGTCTCAGCAGGAGGATGCCACGTGGCGGAAAGCGCGTGTCGGGGAGCGCTTGAGTCACGCCCTGGTCAACGGCATCGACCGCTACATCATCGAAGACACGGAGGAGGCCCGACTGAATGCCGACCGCCCCATCGAGGTCATCGAGGGACCCCTAATGGACGGCATGAACACCGTGGGCGACCTGTTCGGCGCGGGCAAGATGTTCCTGCCCCAGGTGGTCAAGAGCGCACGGGTCATGAAGCGTGCGGTGGCCCACCTCATTCCGTTCATCGAGGCCGAGAAGGCCACCGCCGCGCAAGGTCCGGACGGCGATGCCGGAATCAAAACCCGCGGCAAGATCGTCATGGCCACGGTAAAGGGCGACGTCCACGACATCGGCAAGAACATCGTCGGCGTCGTGCTCCAATGCAACAACTTCGGGATTCACGATCTCGGCGTCATGGTACCCGCCGAGACGATCCTCGACACCGCCGAGCGGATCGGCGCGGATCTCGTGGGCCTGTCCGGGCTCATCACGCCTTCGCTTGCCGAGATGGTCCACGTCGCCAGCGAGATGCAACGACGGGGCATGACCCTGCCTCTGCTCATCGGCGGTGCGACGACCTCGAAGGCGCACACGGCCGTCAAGATCGATCCCGCCTACGAACATCCGGTGGTCTACGTAACCGATGCGTCGCGCAGCGTTGGCGTCTGCCAGTCCCTGATGTCCGACGAACTGCGCGGTGGGTTCCTCGCATCAGTTGCGGAGGACTACCAGACTGTCCGTGACCGAAATGCCGGGCGCCGCCAGCGGCCATTGCGGCCCTATTCCGAAGCGCTACAGCATGGCCCCGCCTTCGACTGGTCGACCTACAGCCCCCCGGTCCCCTCGTTCCTGGGGTTGCGCACGTTGGACAACCATCCCCTCGAGCACCTGATCGACTACATCGACTGGACGCCGTTCTTCCGCACTTGGGAGTTGGCCGGCCGATTCCCTGCCATCCTCGACGACCCGGTGGTCGGCGAGTCCGCCACCGACCTCTACCGGGATGCACGGACGATGCTCGCCGAAATCGTCGACAACGCATTGCTGACGGCACGCGGTGTGGTCGGCTTCTGGCCCGCGAACCGGGCTGGAAACGATGACATCGACCTATGGACCGACCAAAATCGGGACGCCTCCCTTGCCCGGCTGCACCACCTGCGGCAGCAGAACCCCAACGCGACGGTCAACCGTTGCCTCGCCGACTTCGTTGCGGAGTCACCGCAGTCGGATCATCTGGGCGGTTTCGCGGTCAGCGTGGACGCGAACACGGACACCGAGCCACAGCGGTTCTGGAGTGACGACTACCGCTCGATCATGATCAAGTCCCTAGCCGACCGCTTGGTAGAGGCCTTTGCGGAGGCACTGCACCTAGAGGTTCGGCGGAGCTATTGGGGCTATGAGCCCGAGGAAGCCCTGAGCAACGACGAGCTCATTGCCGAGCGCTATCGTGGCATACGACCCGCACCCGGCTACCCCGCCTGCCCCGACCACTCCGAGAAGGCGACCCTGTTCGAGCTTCTCGATGCTACGCGGCGTACCGGGGCGACGCTCACGGAGAACTTCGCCATGTGGCCCGCATCGACAGTCGCCGGGTGGTATTTCTCCCATCCGGATGCCCGGTACTTCGGCGTTGGCAGGGTTGGCGACGATCAGCTGGCCGATTATGCCCGCCGCAAGGGCGTCGCGATGGCCGAGGCGGGGCGCTGGCTGTCCTTCTCCCGTCCAGACTGACCTGCCGCGTACGTCGCCGCGGTGACGGCCGCGGTGACGATGGTTCTAAGGATAGTCGGTTTCGTTGTTTCTCCTGCCCGGCTATTTCTGGCAACGTGTCGCGGCTTGAGACCCCTCGGCATGGTGCGAACATGTACCAATACAACGCTTTCGACCAACGCTTCGTCGAGGAGCGTGTCGAACAGTACCGGGACCAGACGAAGCGCTTCCTTGCGGGGGAACTCACCGACGAGGCGTTCCAGCAACTCCGGCTCCGTAACGGGCTCTACATCCAGCGTCTGGCACCGATGTTGCGTATCGCGGTGCCCTACGGGACCTTGACGGCCGCTCAGCTTCGGGCACTTGCCGCGATCGCACGGGACTTCGACAAGGGCTACGGTCACCTGTCGACCCGACAGAACATGCAGATCAACTGGCCTGATCTCGAGGCGGTACCGGATATCCTGGCCCGTCTCGCCGAGGTCCAGATGCATTGCATCCAGACCAGCGGCAGTTGCATCCGCAACGTGACGACCGATCAGTTCGCCGGCGTCGCCGCCGATGAGCTCGTCGATGCTCGCCCCTATTGCGAGATCATCCGACAGTGGTCCACCTACCACCCGGAGTTCGACTGGCTGCCGCGCAAGTTCAAGATCGCGGTCAACGGGGCGAGAACCGACCGGGCCGCGACCCATGTCCACGATATCGGCATCCGGGTTCGTGTAGACGGGGATGGTACGCCGCGCTTCGACTTCCTTGTCGGTGGTGGCCTAGGCCGAACTCCCGTGGTCGGCAAGCTGATCCGCGAAGGACTCGCCGAGAAAGATCTGCTCACGTATCTCGAGGCCATCCTCCGCATCTACAACCGTTTCGGTCGCCGCGACAACAGGTACAAGGCGCGGATCAAGATCCTCGTGCGCGCCCTGACGCCCGAGAAGTTCCGCGAGCTGGTGGACGCCGAGTGGGAGCGCCTCCGCGACAGTCCGACCGTGCTCCCCGCCGCGGAAGTCGTGCGCATACGCGACCACTTCAAGGCCCCGCCCTACGAGAAGCTGTCCGACGAGGGTGCATTGCTGGCCGCACAACGGCTTCGGAATCCGGCTTTCAACGCTTGGATGCGCCACAACGTCTCCCCGCACCAGCGCTCCGGCTACGCCATCGTGACGCTGTCGACTAAGGCCACGGGCGTACCCCCCGGCGATGTCACCGACGAACAGATGGATGCCGTCGCGTCCTGGTCCAAGCGCTTCGGGTTCGGCGAGATCCGCATCTCCCACGAGCAGAACCTGGTGCTGCCCGACGTCCGCCAACGGGACTTGAGGACCCTCTTCGAGTTGGCCTGCGATCAGATGCTCGGACAAGCAAACGCGGGTTTGCTGACCGACGTGGTCTGCTGCCCGGGCGGCGACTTCTGTGCACTGGCCAACGCCAAGTCGATTCCGATCGCCGAAGCCATCCAGCGTCGTTTCGACGACTACGACTACCTGCACGACTTGGGACCCATCGACCTCAACATCTCGGGGTGCATGAACGCCTGCGGTCACCACCACGTCGGCAACATCGGCATCCTCGGTGTCGACAAACGGGGCGAGGAGTTCTACCAGGTCTCCATCGGCGGCAACCAGTCCGACGACGCTTCGCTGGGAAAGATACTCGGCCCCTCGTTCAGCCGCGCCGAGATTCCAGGCGTGATCGAGCGCATTCTCGATGTCTACGTCGAGCACAGAGTCGACGGGGAGATCTTCCTGGCTACCGTCCGACGCATTGGTGTCGAACCGTTCAAGCAACGCATCTACTCGGATGGGGAATCAGCCCATGTCAGGAGTTCGCGTCCCAAGACCGCCGCCACGCGCCTCCCTTGCGGCGGCGCTCGTGCGAATGGACTGAATAAGGCCGCCCGTGCTGGTTAAGGCACCCCGTGGCCGGCTCGGCCACCGGGGCGCGCCGGCCATCGTCCCGGACGATTGGACGCTCGTTGACGAAGGACCGGCCCGACCGGGACTGATCGCCCCCTTGAGCGCGTGGCTCGAGTCCCCCGACGGCGCGGGTGTCTGGGTTGAAGGCGATGCCATCGTGGAGGATGTCGCGGCGCCGTTGCTGGAAGCCCCCGTGATCGCGGTGCGCTTCCCGGCACTTGCCGATGGCCGCGGTCTGACCTTCGCCAGGCTGTTGAGAACGCGCTACGGCTACGACGGCGAGCTCCGCGCCATCGGCGAGATAGTTCCGGATCTGACCGAATACATGTTCCGTTGCGGCTTCGATGCATTCGTCTTGGCCGACCGGCGTCAGGCGGAGTCTGCAATCGCCTGCATTCAGCGCATGAGCGACCACTACCAGGGTTCGGTTCGGCAGCCGCTTCCTGCCTATCGCCGCGTGGCGGAGCACCTCTAGCCCTCACCATGCTCTGACGCGTCGGCACGAGGCGCGTAAATCCCGTCGCGAATTGACACTCGCACACGCTTGACCGAGTGCGACGAGGCGTTACCATCGCCGCACTTTTTCGCGGCCCCTTTCGCGTAGATGCTCGATGAGGTAATCCAGCGCCGAATGGCACGTCGCCTCTGTCCTCTACGAGGAAGTAGCACCCCCTGTCCCAATCCTTGGAGTACCGAATGATGCCTAGGAAACTCACTGCCACCAGTCTCGTCCTCGCCGCCGTCGCGGTCGTCGTCTACCTTGGCCTGAACGTCGGCGAACAACGCCTCGGTCCAGAACACGCCCAGACGGCTCTTGACGAGACCGAAAAAGACCGACTTGCCAGCAGCGAGGCGATCTCGCGGATCGCTGCCGAAAGCGAAACCATCGACGCGGTCGCCGCGTCGTCCAGAAACGCGGAGGCGGACGTTGCCCACCAAACCAGCGCACCGCCGGATTTCGTTCCAGCACCGCCAATCACCCGTAAACCAACGCCCCCCGAAGGCTACTCGTTCACCGGCTATCACGACGTCTCTCGGGGACCCATGACCGCCGGCGATCTTGACCGCCAACATGCGCAGGCGGACCCACCCGAGTGGATGACCTTCGGCGACGAGGCACTCGCCGAATTGGCCGCGGCGTCCGGGCGCGACTGGTCGTTCGGCTGGGTCAAGCTGGCCGAGGGAGCGGATCTCGAGGCCCTGGACGCAATGCTCGCGGCATACGGCGGGCAAGTCCTCGGCCGCGCGGGTGATCTGGTACGGGCCCGCCTGCCGGGCGACGCCTCCACCCTGCAGGCAATCGCCACCGCCGAATCGGTAGCTGGCGTGGGGGCCGTCCCGCCCGATCGCAAGGTCACCGAAACGCTTCATGAACGCGCCGCAACGAATGTCCACGAAGAGGTGCCCGTGTGGATCACGCTGATGTCGGACGACCCCGATGGCCAGTGGCGTCGCGCGCTCAAGCAGCTCGGGGCGGAGGTCGGCCGGTTCGATCCCGCCATCCGGACCTATCCCGCCACCATACCGCTGGCCGCTCTCGGGCCGATTTCGGCGGCCGACTTCGTGCTGGCCGTGGAGGCCATCGGTCGGGTGGTGCCGACGCTGGAGATAGCGGCACCGTCCATGGGTGCCGATGCGCTGCGCAGCTACGATGCCGCGACCGGGACGTTCGTAGGCACCGGCGGCGCATCCGTCACCGTCGGCGTCATGGACACCGGGCTCAACGTCGACCACCCGGACATCTCGTCGAACCGTCGCAGCATCTGCGGCACCAATCTCACGGACTTCTTCAACACGCGGGAGGAAGACCAGGATCTCTGGTTCGACGCCTTCGGACACGGCTCCCACGTCACGGGCATTGTCCTCGGCAATGGGGCCGACGATCGCGACCGCGTCGGGATGGCACCACTGGTCCAGGACATCCGCTTCGCCAAGGTGCTCAACACCTACGGCGGCGGAACGGCGCTGGGCTGGAACCGCGCAATGGATTGGTTCGCCAAGCCGACGGAGTGCGGCGACGGCGTAGCGCGCAAAGCGCTGGTCATGAACGCAAGCTTGTCGGTCCGCGCAGACATCTGGGAGGGCCGGTCCGTTGTCGAACGCAAGATCGACGCCTCCATCTGGGCGGCGCGACAGTTGTTCGTGACCTCGGCCGCCAACTCCGCCGACGTCGCGTTCTCGAACTTGGCCAGCGCGAAGAACACCCTCTCCGTCGGGGCGGCACAGAACATCGGCGACATCGCCAGCTTCAGCAGCCACGGGCCGACAAACGAGGGGCGGCTGTTGCGGATGATCGTCGGCACTGGGGTGGCGGTCGCCTCGGCCCGTGGCGGCGGCGCAAGAGACGGGTATGCCGTGTTCTCCGGCACCAGCATGTCGTCGCCGTCGGTGGTTGGCGTCGCGGCGCTGGTCATGGACGCCGTACCCCGCCTCAAGGAGGAACCCGCGGCGGTGCGTGCGCGGTTGCTGGCGAGCGCCATCAAGCCCGATGCCTTCCTGGGCAGTCCGGCCGCGTTCCCGCTCGACAACACGAACGGGCCGGGAGCGTTCAACAACGTCTACGGCATGGGCAAGGTGTCGGCCCGCACCGCCGTCTTGACCCGTGACGCCGAAGACGGCTGGACCGGCGGCACCGCGGCGTTCGATATCGACGCAGAGAGCCATGCCTACCACGACATCGTCGTCCCAGAAGGGGCCAGCCGATTGGATGTCGTCATGACCTGGGACGACCCTCCTGCGGACACCATTTCGAACCCCGTTCTGCACGACCTCGACCTCTGGTTAGATCGGGGCGCGTCCTGCGGGGACATCGCCGCCTGCGGGCACTACAACTCCCGCTCCCGGATCGACAACGTCGAGTGGGTCATCGTCCCCAACCCGCCGCCGGGCGTGTACCGCCTGAAGGTGCTGCCGAACCGCATCTACGGACCGGCGCCGCGCGCGGGCCTGGCATGGACGGTGATCCGCGGCGACTCGTCGCCAGCCCTCAGCGTAGCCGTCGATAGCGACGAAATCGAAGCAGCATCCGGTGGGTCGTTCGATGTAGAGGTGACGCTCGAATCCGCTGCCTACGTGGCGGCCGGCGCCAACCTGCGCGTCGAGTGCCGGACGGCAGTGGGTTCGACGGCCTGCGACGAGCTCTCCTACACCGCCGACGACAGCACCGTGTACCGCGAGGACGGGCTCGAGCGCTCGCTAGTGCGGGACGGGGCCACCATCGTCGTGGGCGAGATCGGCCCGGACGAGCAGCAGTCGGTCTCGTTGCGGTTCTCCGGTCACTCGGAAGGCGCTTTCAGGCTGCACTTCTCGGCAAGCGGGTGGAACGCGGAAAGCGGCGAGGCCTCGGTGGCGGTAACCGTTGGCGACGGGGCGGACATGCCGGCACCGGTGCAACGACCGCCGAACGACGACTTCGCGATGGCCATGGAACTCGACAGCATGGGCGGCGAAACGACTTTCGATATCGTCGCCGCGACGCCGGACCCCGGCGAACCACCGTATGCCCTGGCCTTCGGCCACCCGCAACGGGAACGTTCGCTGTGGTACGTCTGGACCGCACCCGAAACCGGCCTGGCCCGGTTCACGGTCGGCCAGTCCACGCCCGGCGACCATTCCGACTACGTGGTCATCGACGTCTACCGCGACGGGTCGTTGGCGAGTCTCGAAACAATCGGCGGCGGCCAGCTTGGCGGCGGCAGCACATTCTTCGCGAACGAGGGCGAGACCTACCGGGTTCGCCTTAGCATCCACTCTCGGGATCTGATTGGCCGGTGGTCGGCCATGCCCGACCTAACGCTCGGCTGGGGCCCGGGCAGCCGCCCCGAAAACGACGACTACGCGTTCGCCGGAGTCGTCGAGGGCGCCAGCGGAACAATGACCGGGACGAACCAGGGCGCAACCACCCAACCCGCCGAATACATGGGGCACTCGAGCCCGGTTTCGCCCGTGCCGACCAACGGATGGGCATCGAGCGTCTGGTACCGATGGACCGCCCCGTCGACCGGGGACTACCGCTTCTGGGTCAACCGCGAGGCCCAAGTCGTCGCCGCCTTCGAGGGCGGGACCTTGTCGGCGGCGAGAATGGTCTCCGGCATCCCGGCACGCGGACCCGACGTCGGCGTCCTGTTCCCGGCCACCGAAGGCGTCGAGTACCACATCGGCGTCGCCACGGGTAGCGCGTACTGGGCCGGAAGCGAATTCGAGCTGTCGTGGGCGCCGGGGGAACGGGAGTTCCCAGGCAACGACGACTTCGCAAGCGCCACGCCGACGTTCGGCGGCTTCGGATTCGGCAACGTTGAATTCAACGACCTGACCGTGGAGCACGGCGAACCCGCAGCGTCGGGTGTCCGAACCGCGTGGTGGAGCTGGCAAGCCCCCGCTGACGGACGCTACACCTGGCTCGTCAACCGCCTCGCTGGTTTCATCGCCGACGAGGCGCCGCTGCAGATGGCGGTCTTCGCCGGTCACGACCTCGCCTCGCTGGAAGTCGTCGCGATGGACGAGGGGGACGAGACGATGGAACTGCAGATGGCGTTCGACGCCCGCGCCGACAAAGCCTATCGGGTTGCCATCGGGCTCCCCCGGGATGCCGCGCAGGTTTCGATTCCGTCGGCCTTGCTCTTGATGCAGTGGGGGCCGACGCCCGAGAACGACGATTTCGCCAATGCCGTTGCGCTTGCCGGCATGAGCGGATCCGTGCGCGGATCCAATGAATTCGCGACCAACGAGAAGGGCGAGCGCACCGGCTCGCTGGGCGACTCTTCACTGTGGTGGACGTTCGAGCCGGCGGAAAGCGGCTGGATCCGCTTCGAGCTGGACGGCCCGCGCGGTTCGAAACTCGCCATCTACCGGATCGGTGCCGACGGCGAAATGGTACTCGTCCGGACAAGCCAAGACCTCGGCGCCTTCGCCGCGACAATACACGCCGAGGCGGGTGTGCGGTACGTGTTGCGCCTCGGGACCTATTACCGGGACGCCGACGGCTTTGGCGGCGCACAACGCGGGGACTTCGAGCTCTCCTGGGGACCGTCGGATCCGCCCGCCCTGCTGCGCTATGTCGACAGCGTCGCGGATGGCACGATCGCCGGCGACGGCTCGGTAGTCGAACTCGAAACGCTCGGCAACCAGGCCTTCAACGCCGATGGCACTGAACTCTACGTGGCGTCGGCGGCGGGCATCCTGGTCTTCGACAGGGATCCGGCCACCGGGGAAGTGAATTTGACCGATACACTCGAGGACTACCCGGTCATAGACGGCTTTTTCAATCCGCCCACGCAGATGATATGGGACGAAGCCGGTGCCGCCTTGCTGGTCGCCGGATGCGACGAGTGGCTCAAGTTCACGGCGTCGGCGGACGGTGGGATCGAGCACGCCGGCAGCATCGACGGCGCGCCGTGTCCCCTCGGCGATGTCTTGGTCGAGGGGGACTTCGTGCACCACGTGATGAAGCCGTGGCTGATCGAGACGTTCCAATTCGACGAGGGACACGACGCCTTGAGTTCCGCGGGCGTCAACATGATCCCCGACGTTTCCCGGGCGGCGATGACCGCGGATGGCGAGAACATCTACGCCATCGCCAACGATGCGGGCGAGTACTCGCTGATCGCAATGGAGCGGGACGCCGAAACCGGCGACCTGCGAATCTCCACCATCATCGAGGACGGCAGCGTCACCGGCGGCGAAGACGGCAGCGAGGTGCGAGGGCTATCGAACGTACAGGGGTTGACCGTCCACGGGTCGCATCTGTTCCTCTCGGTCGGCAGCAGCGGCGCCGACACCCTCGCGTTCGACCTCGCTGACCGCGCCAATCCGGCTTTCCTGGGGAACCAGCCGTCGTTCCGCCGCGGCTTCGCATCCTGCCAGCATCCTGCGGCGCGGCACGACGCCACGGCGGTGGACGTGGCGTGCGGCGGCGGCGAGTACTTCACCGTACAGGTCGGCACGGACGGCTCGCTGTTCGGCTCGGACCTTGCGAGAGGCGGCGGCAGCGACTCGTTCGGCAACGCCGTTCCAGCCAACGACTATGTCCTGTCGTTGGCCGAGAGTCCCGATGGCCGCCATCTCTATGTGGCAGGCTCGGTGTTCTTCTTCGAGTTCGACCCCGTGACGGGGTCTGTCACCTTCGGGTACCGGGACCAGTTTCTGGTGTTCGAACGGGTAGGCGGAGGCTGACCGAAGGGCGCCAACGCTGCAGCGTCAGTAGTGCCCGTCGCCATTCGGCGGCGGGCGCTGCGTCTCGGGAACACGGACGGGACAACGCCGCCACATGGCTCTTGCCTCGCCGGTCGCGTCGCACGTTGCCGTCCTGATGAGGCACCATAGCCGTCATGCACGTCGGCATCATCGAGTCCTTCTTCATCATCTTCACCGGGGCCGCCGCCCTGGCCGCCGTGGCGCTCTATACGCGGCAGCCCCTCATTGTGGCCTACATCGCGATCGGCTGCCTTGTAGGCCCCCACGGCATCGCCCTCGTGTCGGACGACCGGCTGCTTGCCGAGATCGGCGAGATCGGCATCATCTTTCTTCTGTTTCTGGTCGGCCTCGACCTGCCGCCTGCCAAGCTCAAGGACATGATCGGCGAGTCGGTGTTGACCGCCTTGGCCAGCACGGCGATATTCTTCGCGCTGGGTTTCGGCGTGATGCTCGCCTTTGGCTTCACCCTTGTCGAAGCCTTGGTCGCGGGCACCGCCTGCGTATTCTCAAGCACGATCCTCGGCATCAAGCTGTTGCCCACGACAGTGCTGCACCACCGCCACATTGGCGAGATCGTCATCAGCCTGCTCTTGATACAGGATCTCCTTGCCATCATCGCGCTCTTGATTCTTGCCGGTTTCGACGCCCAAGGCGGTGTCCTGTCGACGACTCTCACCGTGCTCGTCGCCCTGCCGGTCGTCGCCCTGGTGGCCTACTTCGGCGTGCGGTTCTTCGTGGTGCCCTTGCTGGCGCGCTTCGACGTCTTCCAGGAATTCACGTTCCTGTTGGCCGTGGGCTGGTGCCTAGGGATCGCCAGCCTGTCGCAAGCGCTCTACTTGTCCTGGGAAATCGGCGCCTTCGTCGCCGGGGTATCGCTGGCCAATTCGCCAATCGCGCAATACATCACCGAGAACCTGCGACCGCTAAGGGACTTCTTCCTCGTCCTGTTCTTCTTCGCCGTGGGCGCTGCCATCAATCCATCCCTGCTTCTCGACGTGTGGCTCCCCACGCTCGTACTTGCTGTTGTGCTGGTTGCCACCAAACCGCCGGTGTTCCAGGCTCTGCTGCGCTGGCAGAAGGAATCCGATCGGGTGTCCCGGGAGGTCGGCTACCGGCTTGGACAGGCGAGCGAGTTCTCCCTGCTACTGGTCTTCGTCGCGGGCACCGCCCTGCTGTCCGCCGAGGCCGCCCACGTGGTTCAGGGCGCCACCGTGCTCACCTTGCTGCTGTCGAGCTACCTCGTGGTGTTTCGCTACCCCAGCCCCATCGCGGTATCGGAGACCCTGCGCCGGGATTGACGTGCCCTGGCAGGGCGTTGGAGTCGCCCCGGGATCGCCCCTACGGGCTGTCGGTGCCGGTGTAGCGCCAGTGCCAGGGTTCGTAGGACACGCCTTGGGGATTGTCCCTGGGGAAGGAGATCTCGAACCCGAACCGAGGCGCGTTTTGCTTCAGCCAAGCGAACGCGGGCGTGTTCTCGAAAGTCGTTTCAACGTCGGTCTCCGGACTCTCGAGTGCACCGATGTCGATGGCAAGCCCAGTGTGATGCTCCGAATATCCCGGCGGGGCGACCCAGCGCGCTGCCGATTGCCTGCTGCCGTACTTGCCCACGGCCCGGGTGAAAAGGCCTTCCTGGTAGCCACGGGTTCGATAGCCCGAGATCGGCACTAGCTCCACGCCGGCAAGCCGGGCGGAGGCCTGCATCGCCCGGAACGCTCGGGCAGCTTCCGCACGCAGTTGCACCACCCGGCCGG
>JAPPKV010000457.1 GCA_028819775.1 Gammaproteobacteria bacterium
GCGCGATCTCGCGCTCGTAGTACTCCGCGGGCGGCAGATCCTCGCTCATGATGGCACCTAGGTCGACCGGGCGACCCGCCGCATGCTCGATCTCGGTCCCGAGCATCGCGGCGACATCCACCAGCCGTAGTTTGGCCTTGGCATGCACCAGCTTTTTCACGAGTTCGTCGCGTTCGAGATGCATGAACTCGTAACGCCCGTGGTCCCCGCGCACGGCGGGCAGCCGACCGCCGCGCGAGACGCAGTGGATCTTGCCCTTGTGACCCTCCCCGACAAGGCCCAGGACGATGTCGATGGCGCTTAGGCGGGTGCCGATCACGCCGACCGTGGACTCCTTGGGAATTTCCCGCGTCAGCCGGGCGATGGGGTAGGGTTGGTGGTGGTAGCGGTCGTGGTCCTGGTAGGCCTCAGTCCTGGCGCGATCAAGATGGCCGAGCGCGAGATAGACGTACCGTACCTCGACCGCCTTGCCCGACTTCGTTCGCACCACGTAGTCGCCATCGGCGGCATCCGGTGGCGAGATGTCGACCACCTCGTCGGTGATCACCTCCAGCCGCATTCCGCGTTCGGAAGCCTTGTGCGTGGCGTGTTCGACGAGGTCGCACAGGTACGCGCCCACAACCGGCCTGGGCAGGTAGGTGCTGGTCTCGAGTAGCCGGTCGCCAACGTAGGGCCGCCACTTCGCGGGATTGTCCCTGGCCCAGTCGAGGATGCCGAACTCACCCCCGAATGCCCGATCCACGGCCCCACAGGTGGTGTTCATGAGGTTGCTGGCGACATCGGGAGCGTAGGCGGCGCCGCCGGTGCAGCCACGGGCGTCGAACAGGGCGAGCGACACCGTGGCGGTGCTCAGTCCTACCGGCAGCGCCTCGACGATCTTGTTGGCCAGGCAGACCCCGGTGGCACCGCCACCGATGATCGCGATCGTGTAATGGCGTTCCATGATGACGGCAGGGCGTTGGGTTTCAGGGACAGTCAACGTAGCAATCGGCGACGCGGGGGGCAAGCAGCCGGTAGCCGGTGTCCTAGTGACCGACCGATGGCAACGGCATCCTGGTGTATGCTCGCCGCCGCCGTGTTGCCTTGGAGTGTGCGCATCGTGCCGAGCGGCACTTCGAACGCGTCGCGGCGTCGTTCCGCGCGCCACGGGCGTGCAGCACGTGTGTTGCTCGCGGCATTGGCCGCTGCGCTGGGCGGGACCACCCAATCGAGGGACGACGTCCCCGCCGACCGCCCGCCGACGGCCGGCACGCACGGTGCGAGCACGATCGTTGTCGACGAAGGTCGCCAGCGCGTGTGGAGCGTCAATTCCGATAGCGACACGGTCACGGTGATCGATGCTGCGAAGCTCCTGAGACTCGCCGAGACATCGGTCGGCGACAACCCGCGCACGCTCGCCATCGCGCCGGATGGCACGGCCTGGGTTGTCAACCAGGACGACGCGACCATCAGCCTGGTCGACGGCGGGACCGTGACGGAACCGGCGCGTATCGCGCTGCCCTACGCGTCAAGGCCCTACGGGATTGCGTTCAGCCCCCGCGGCGATGTCGCCTACGTGACTCTGCAGGCCACGGGTCGTCTACTGGAGATCAACGTCGGGGATGGCACGGTCGAACGCGCCGTCGAGGTGGGTCCGACGCCCCGAGGCGTCGCGGTCTCCGCGGACGGCAGACGGATTCTCGTCACACGCTACATCTCCCCGGTCGACCGCGGCGTGGTGACCGAGGTGGATGGCCGCTCGTTGAAGGTCGTGCGGCATTTCGAGCTTGCTCTCGATCCGGGCCCGGACAGTCCGGTGGGAGGCCGGGGCGTCCCGAACCACCTGGCGGCGGTCGCCATCGCGCCGGACGGGCGACGGGCGTGGATTCCCTCGAAGAAGGACAACACGGGCCGCGGGCTTCATCTCAGCGGCGAAGCGCTGACGTTCGAATCGACGACCCGGGCCATCGTCTCGCAACTGGACCTGGGCGCCAATCTCGAGATCCTTACCGCGCGCCGCGACCTCGACAATCGCGCGATGGCGGTGGCCGTTGCCTTCGACCCCAAGGGCGGGCACGCGTTCATCGCACTCCAGGGCAGCAACGCCGTGGACGTGCTCGATGCCCGAACCGGTGCCTTGACGACGTCCATTTCCGGCACCGGGCTTGCGCCCCAAGGGCTTGCCGTCGATCAGCGCGGTCGCTTGTTCGTGCAGAACTTCCTGTCCCGGGACGTTGCCGTCTACGACGTTTCGGATGTTGCATCGGGTGCGGAGATTCCGCTGCTGGCACGGGTTGCGACGATCGAGCGTGAGCGGCTGCCCGAAGTCGTTCTGTTGGGCAAAAGGGTCTTCTACAACGCCGCCGACCCGCGCATGTCCCGGGACGGCTACGTCAGCTGTGCGGGCTGCCACGTGGAAGGCGGCAGCGACGGGCGGGTCTGGGACTACAGTGATCGCGGCGTCCACGGCGGCGGACTGCGGAACACCAAGTCCCTCCTAGGTCCTGCCGGAATGGACCACGGCCCCCTGCATTGGCGTGCTGACATGGACGAGATCCAGGACTTCGAGACCCTCCTGCGCACAACCTTGCGGGGGCACGGATTCGTGAGTGATGCTGTTTTCGATGCCCGCCGTGCCAATTGGGTCTTTGGACCGTCGAGCGCAGGTCTCAGCCCGGAGTTGGACGCGCTCGCGGCCTATCTCGCCACGTTCGACAAGGTGAATCCGAGTCCCCATCGCCACCCGGGCGGCGTGATGACCGACGACGCTCTTGCCGGCGAGTTCATCTTTCACTCGGGAGAGACCGGCTGTGCGACGTGCCATTCCGGCGCGCGGTTCACGGACAGTTCGTTGCAGCGGAAACCAGCCGGCGAGTCGCGGGGCGTGCCCGTGCCGTTTACCACGCACGATGTCGGCACGTTGGCCAAGGCCGCGGGGGACTTCAGGCCGAACACGCTGCGGGCGCTGGACACCCCCACCGTGAAAGGGATTTGGGAGACACCGCCATATCTGCACGACGGTTCCGCAGCCACGCTGATGGACGTCATCACCGTGCGCAATCCCGATGATCGGCATGGCCACACGTCGCAACTGACCCCAAGCGAAACGACGCAACTGGTGGCGTACCTGAAACAGCTTGACGACACGGCGGTGGACACGTCGATTGAACTTGCGACCGTTGATCCGCCAACGGTCGTGCCGGGGGGCGTGTTGGCATTCGAAGTCACCGTGGGCGAGGGCGGCGGCGTCGGGGTGGAGAGCGTCACGGTGCGTCTCGAAGCATCGGGCCGCGCCGCCTCCACCGTTGGAATCTATGTCGACGGGAATGGCAACGGGCGAGCCGACGACGGCGATTCACTGCTTGGCGAAGTGAGGCTCAAGGGGGCCGGTGCGCGGACCATCCGGCTTTCGTCGGCCTTGTTGATCCAAGCGGGGAATGCGGCGTCGTTGCTCGTCGCCGTTGGCCAAAGCGTTGTGGGCCACCGGGCATCGGACCTGCCTGCCATACGCCCCGTTGTCGTCCTGACCGATGTCGGCGCCCTGGGCCTCACCTCGACGACGCGCTCTCGGGTGATCGGCACGCCGCTGCGTAGCCCGGTGCGGGGCGGCGCCGACGACTCCCGCTAGTAGATTCCCGGCACCAGGCGATGCCGCACCTTGGCGCGGTACGCCGTCCACAACTCGCCGTACTTGCCGGCGCAGCGCCGGTCGTCGATGCGTTCGCGGACGATGAAGAACCCGGTCAGGTAGACGAAGTAGACCCACGTCCAGGCGTTGGTGAAATGGCCGATCGCCAAGGCCATGCCTAGGGCCTCCAGAATCTCGCCGAGGTAGTTCGAGTGCCGGGACATTCCCCAGAACCCGCTGACGAGCAGGGTCTTTCTGCCGTCGGAAACCGTCGCCGGTTTCATGAAGCCGAGGAAGGCGCGCTCCGGCCAGCGCTTGAACACGTATTTCTGGAGGTTCGCGCCCCGCGTGATTACCCAGCCGGCGAGGAAGACCACCGCCGCCCCGCCGAGCCACAGGACGGTGAGTTGGGGATCGATCTCCGGGGCGGGGAGGCCCGCAGTGCCCCAGAGGACAACCGGGTACAGGCACGGATAGACCACGATGCAGCCGACGATCAGCTTGAAGCCTACGCCTTCCTCGATGATGTCGAAGGTGTACAACTGCACCCGCTCGAACAGGAAGTAGTCCGCCACGAACCAGACCCACATCCCGGCGTGCAGCAGGATGCCGACATTGAGGGCGTTGCCGAACTCGCCCACGTGGTAGGCGGCCGCGGCCAGGACGTTGAGGGCGAGCAGGATGCCGCCGAAGACGTACAGGAACATCTTGGCGTCGACGTGGTCCCGAAACATGACGTTGCGGGAGCGACCCTCGATCCATTGCACCCAGCCCGCCCGGTCGTCGGCGGGTGCCCGGAGGACCATCCAGGCGGTGACTACGACACTCAACGCGGTCGCACCCGCGATGGCGTGCCACTTCACGCGCCAGAGCCAGTCCAGCGGCGCGAGCAGCGCAATCGCCCAGATGGCGAGCGCGGCGGCGAACACGAGGAGTCCGTTCAGCCGGTACCGAACGGGTGTTTGCGTCGTATTGGGGTGGGCGTAGCCCAGTGCGCGCCGCGCGGGCAGGACGCCGTGGAGCACCAGCAGGATCGCGAATACCGCCGTCGGCGCGAGAAATCCGGCGATGGCCTCCAGATTGGTCATTTGGTGTCCCTCCTCATGCCACTTGGGATCGCCACGGCGCCTACTGGTCCCATTGCCAGGGTTGGTTCGCGGCGACGGTCGATAGGTTGGTGAGATGCCCGGTGCCCTGGTTCTCGAGCAGGCTCATGACCCGGATCGGCTGTGCCGAGGTCACGGTCAGGCGCCACTTGCCGGCTCCGGTGCCGAGCGCGCCATCGAAGTCGTCGCCCTCGGCTTCCAGCTCCTCGGCAGTGAACGAACGGACAGCGCCGGCGGGAACCGTCAGGTGCACGGTGCCCGCGGATGGATTTCCCCTGTCATCGGTACCCTTGATGCTCACCGAGGCATCCTCCTCGCCGGTGTTCAGGATACGCAACCGGCTCGCCTGGTTGGTGTTCCTGCCGGGATTGAAGAACGCCACCTCGTAGGTGTCGGTTCCGGTGCGCCGCACGAAGTCGTGCATGCTGGTCAGGAAGCCGTCGCTGGTTCGGCGGATATAGGCCAGCACGTCGACGTCGAGCTCGCTGGTGAGCGTCAGACGCCAGTCCCCCTCGCCGGCGCCGATGCCCTCGGTCCAGCCCTTGCCCTCGTCGCCCTGCTCGAGATGCTCCGAGTTGAAGTGGGCGGATTCGCTAGCGCCCAGGTTCAGGGTGAGGGTGCTGAATTCCTGGTCCGTATCGTCCTGGGCGCGGATCTCGATGGAACCGGCCTCGTCGCTGCGGTTGACGACGCGCACGAAGCCTTGGCGGTCCGCAGCGTCGCCGTGGGCAGGAAACAACGGCACGAGGTGCGACGTCGACGCGCCCTCGGAGACCCTGTTGTCCGGCACGGTGGACAGGTTCGTCAGGTGTCCCGTCGGGCTCGCGAGGAGGCTCGCGACAAGGATGGGCCGATCCGAAGCCACCACCAGGCGCCATTTGCCGGTCCCGGTGCCTAGTCCCTGCGCGTCCCGGAGACCTTCGCCGGACTCGAGGTCGGCGGCTGAGAGGAACCGGGAAGAGCCCGCTGCCAAGGTCAGCCCGGCCGCAGCGTCACCCGACATGCCTTGGTCGTCGATGCCAGTGACCCCGACCTCGGCCGGGTTTTCGCCCGGGTTGACGAGGCGGAGCGTGCTCACCTGGTTGGTGTTGCGGCCCGGATTGAAGATCGGCACGTCGTAGCGGTATTCGTAGGATCGGTGCCCGTCGTCGTTGTCGATGACGGTCACGGGCCCGAGCAGGGCGGCCGTGTCGTGCAGGCTGGTGACGAAGCCATCCTCCGTACGCATGTAGGAAAGCACCTCGAGGCCGTCGCCGCGCAGTTCGATGCGCCAGTCGGCGGAACCCGTCCCGATGCTGCCCGTCAGGCCCTTGTCTTCGTTGCCGTCTTCGAGATCCGCAGAGTTGAAATGCCTGACTTCGCCTGCTTCGACGGTGAGCGTGACCGGCCCGTGACGTTGACCCGCATCGTCATAGGCATCCATTTGGATGGTGGCCATGGCCTCGCCGTGATTGATGACCCGGGCGAAGCCTTGGCGCGTCTCGTGGATCTTCGGCGCGAACGTCGAAATATGTGCAGCGTCGGCGCACCCGGTGGGCGTTGTGTCGCCGTCCGGGGGCGTGTAGCGAACCCGGTAGATTGCACCCTCGGCCCCGGCGGGGCCGTCGTCGGCGATCAGCAGACTCCCGTCGCGAGACACGACAACGTCGTTGGGCCGGCCGGTGTGGCGTTGATGAGTGTGCTGCACCTGCCACTCGACGAAACGTTCGTACACGGCACTGGCGCCGGCGGGTGAATCCGTGGAGGCGAAACGCAGCACGCTCACCCGGTAGCCGGCCTTGCCGGCGCCGTATCGGTTCCAGGAGCCGTGCTCGGCGATGAACATCGCGCCGCAGTAATGCGAGGGGAACCGGTCGCCGTTGTAGAAGGTGACCCCCAAGGCGGCGGAGTGTGCCTGGATCAGGTGTTCGGAGCGGAGATAGTCGGCAGCGTTCTTGCCGGAGCCGTATCCCGGATCGCGGTAGTCGACGTCTTGGCCCGTACGATGGTCCTGGTGGAAGTAGGGAAAGCCGTAGTGGCCGCCCGGTGTCTGTACGCGGTTGATTTCGTCGGCGGGAAGGTCATCGCCCGAGTGGTCGCGGCCGTTCTCGGAGAACCAGAGCTGGCCCGTCACCGGGTGCCACGCCATGCCCACCGAATTGCGGACGCCTTGTGCATAGACGGTAGTCTCTCCGGTCTCGGGATCCATCCGCAGGATCGACGAATACCGCTCGTCGGATCGTTCGCAAACATTGCAGGGGGCGCCGACCGGGACGTATAGGTGGCCGTCCGGACCGAATACGAGGTATTTCCAGCCGTGGTGCTCGTCGTCCGGCAAGTCGTCGGCAATCACGTCGGGCGTGGGGCTGTTCCGGAACGTGTCCATGATGTCGGGATAGCGCAGGATCCGGTTGAGCGCCGCGACGTAGAGGTCATCTCCCCGAAGCGCAACTCCGCTCGGGCAGCGAAGGCCTGAGTCCACGGTGACGACTTCCGCATCGCCGTCGTCGTTCGGCACGACCGCGTACACGCTCGAGACGTTGGACCGCCCGCACCGGGTGGACGAGCCCACGAACAGCGTGCCGTCCGCTGCTTCGGCGATCTGCCGCGCAACGGGCACGTCGTCGGTCACGACCTCCAGGGTGAATCCTTCCTCGAGATACGTGGTCTGTGCATGGGCGTGGCCCGCGAAACCGCCAAGCAGAAGGACTGCGCCCACCAATCCGGCGTTTCGCATCGGGTCGTTTCGCATGGGACACCCACCCTCGACCGTGGTGGGTTGAACATACTCCGTGGCAGACGGGGCAACAACGCCACGCACGCTGAAACCGTCAACGCGGCTACAATGCCCGCATGAGCGTGGGTGGCCTGTCGGGACGGTGAACGCGTCACGAAACCCGCGAGCGATCATTCTCGACCTCGACGACACCATCCTCGACTCCGGCGACCCGGACGTCTCCTGGCGAAGGATCTGCACCGAATTCGCGGGCAACTTCGACGGCGTGACGCCCGAGCGGTTCTTCGACGCCCTGATCGAAGCGCGTGACGGGTTCTGGAACGACGACCGGCGGGCGCGCGAAGGCCGGCTGGACCTCGTCGCGGCCCGGCGGACTATCTTCGGGCGGGCACTCGCGGCACTGGGTGTGGCAAGTGCCGAGCCGGCCTTGATCGACGCGTTGGCGAAGCGCTACACGGTGCTCCGGGACGAGGCCGTCACGCCGTTCCGGGGTGCGTTGGCGGCCCTCGAAAGGTTGCGGGGAATCGGCATCAAGCTCGCATTGCTGACCAACGGCAGCACCGAAAAGCAGTGGGAGAAGATCCACCAGTTCGGCCTGCCGGGTTTCTTCGACCATATCCAGGTCGAGGGCGACCTCGGCTTCGGCAAGCCGGATGGGCGCGCGTTCCGGTACGCGCTGACCGCCTTGGACGTCCCGCCTGAGGAAGCGTGGATGGTGGGCGACAACCTGTTGGCCGACATCGAGGGGGCGCAGCGCTCCGGCATCTTCGCGGTTTGGATCGACGCCCACGGCAGCGGACTCGACACCCGCGACGGCATCGCCCCGGACAGAGTTGTGAGGTCGCTCGATGAATTGCTGGCGATGCTTCGCGGTCGCGATCAGTAGACGAGGCTGCCGCCGAAGTCGGGCATCCGGCCGGCCTTGACGAGCGCGGCCGTCGGCCAGCTTTTCGCTCGGCCAGAACTTCGAGCAGAGTTCGAAGTACTACGCGGTGTCCCGCTTGTCACGACCCGGTCGCGACTCCGGCCTCCAGCAGCTTGGCGGTCTCGTCGTGCCCACGGCGTCTCGCCCAGGCGTCCGGGCGCGCCCACGGCGGCGACTCGGGCAGCCGGGGATCGAAGCCGTTCGCGAGCGCGAAGCGTATGAATTCGGACTGGCCGCGACGGGCCGCCCAGCCCAGCGGCGTGGTCCGGTACTCCTCGTCGACCGCGTTGGGGTCCGCACCGTATTCGAGGAACAGCCTCGCCTTGTCGACATCGCCCTTCTCGGCGATGAAATGCAGCGGCCGCACCTGCTGCCAGTTGGGCAGATCGGGATCCATGCCGTGCTCGAGCAGCAACCGGGCGAGGGGAAGGGTTCGCCAAAGGTACGTCTGGCAGCCGGTTACGGCGGCTGGCACGCGTAGTCCGCGGGCCAGCAGGAGACGGACCAGGTCCTCGTGGCCGGCGGACACGGCGAGCGTGAAGCACTCGGTGACGCGGTGATGGTCGAACAGTTCGGGCTTGGCGTCCAAGAGCGCCGCCACGGTGTCGATGTTGCCTTCGTGGCTGTGCATGGCAAGCGGCACCCGTCCGCCGTGTCGGTAGAGCAGGGCGCGCATCGCCGCGTTCGCCGTGCCGGTGGGTGTCCCGGACGACTCCACGTCGGCGTTCGGATCGGCGCCCGCGTCGAGCAGCAGTCTCGCCACCTCGAAGTGGCCGAAGTGGGCGGCCGCCCAAAGCGCGAAGCCCCGGGGGCAGTTGGGCCCTTCTTCGAGATTGGGGTCGGCGCCCGCGTCGAGCAGGTCCTTCACGATGCCGACGTGGTTGCGCTCGGCCGCCGCGGAGAGCGGTCGCTTGCCGCCGGGTTCCCGGTCATTGGCCAGCGTTGAATCGCCGGCCAGCAATTCGCGAACTCGGTCTTCGTCGCCGAGCGCCGCGGCGATGGTGATGCTGTAACGGGCGCCCCGCGCCAGCAGTTTCCGCGCCATGGCGTAGTCGTTGCGCTGCGGCCAGTACGGATGGTTCCAGAGCGCCAGCACCACGGGCCGGAATCCGGCGCCGCCGAGCCGGTCGTCGCTGCTGAATCCGGATGCATCGACGTCGGCGCCGAGGTCCACGAGCCGGTCGACGAGATCGGCGCGGCCGGCTTCCACGGCATAGTGCAACGGCCGCCGGCCGAGGTGGTCGCCGCGGTTGACCAAGTGCGGTTCGTCGGCGAGTAGCCGCTCCACGGTGTCGACATCGCCGTTGCCGACGGCTTCGTGGATGGCCTGCCGGGATCCGGTGGAGGACACGCGGCGATTCAGTTCGTCTCGCATTAGGTTCGCGACGTCGTGGTGATTCCGGGCGAGCGCCACGTCCAGCAGCGTTTCCTGGGCGTAGAGCGACCGGTGGAAGATGTCTGCCCCGGCGTCGATCAGAAGGCGGACGGCGTCCGGGTGGCCCTCCCGGACCGCGAAGTGCAACGGCGGCGTGTACCAGAACTCCGCACGCACCAACGAGGGGTCGTCCTCGAGCATCGCCCGGAGTTTGTCGGTGTCGCCGTCACGGGCGGCGTTCAGCACTTGCCAGATCGTCTCGCCGAGCCAGTTCCCGGTCCAGTCCAACGCGTCCGGCACGAGTTCGAAGGGTCGTATGAGTAGCGGTGCGGGCACTCGACCAAGGTAGCGGACTAGGGAGCGTCGTGCCATCAACTGTCGTTAGACACCGCCACGATGAGCCCACGTTAGCTCGATCAGGCTTGGTATATGATCCGCCGCCGGACCCAAGGAGGCGTGCCGCGCCGTAACGCCATGCAACGGATTTGCTTCTTGGTTGCCATTGTCGCGGGCTGTATTGCGCTCGGCGCGGGGTGGTGGTTCGTTGCGACGCACGACGTCTCGACCTCCCGCGAACCGGATTCGCAAGCCCTTGCGGGGACAGCGCTAGAGCGGGCTGCCCTCGCCGCGGTCGTCGCGCAGGTTGCCGCCCATGGCGGATCGGGTTCCGACCCGCCCCGGGCTCAGGCCGCTCCCCGAAGGTACTCGAACGGGTCTGCCGCTCGGCGGGCGGAAACGTCGGCTCCCTCGCTACCGGAGGGCTACGCGTTCGTTGCCCATCACGGCGAACTCCGAACGCACCGGTTTGAACGAAGCCCGGTGGCTGTCGACCGGGTAGACGACGAGGGTCTCGACTGGCTGGGCGCGGTGGACGCGGTGCCGCGGCTCGTTGCCCAGGCCGAGGCGGCGAGCCGGGACTGGTCCTTCGGGTGGGTCCGTCTAGGGCCGGCATCGCGCTTGGCCGATGTCGAAACGGCCTTGGCGGCACTCGGTGTCGTCGTGGAGGGTGCCGCTGGCACCCTGATCCGGGCCCGGTTGCCCGGTGATCGTTCAGGACTCGATGCCATTGCGGAATTGCCGTCGGTGGTCGCCTTGGGGACGCAGCCCTTGACCGCGAAACTGCCGCGTTCCTTCTCCGCCTGGGCGAACGGCCAAGGCGCGTCGGCGGCGGTGCCGGTATTCGTGACGCTGATGACGGACGATCCCGACGGACGATGGCGACGCGAACTGCAACGACTCGGCGTCGTGGTGGGCGCCTACGATTCGGATACCCGCGCCTATGTGGCGAACGTTGGCCATGGGGACCTCGAAACCGTCGCATTGGCCGACTTCGTGCAGTTCGTCGAACCGGTGGGCGTTGCCCGGGCCACACTCGACACGGCCGTGCCCGGCATGGGTGCGGATGTCCTGCGCACCTACACAGGGGTACCGGGCATCTATACGGGCACGGGCGGTGCGGGTGTGCCGGTGGCGGTCATGGACAGCGGTCTCAACATCAACCACCAGGACATCGTGCTGAACCGGGACAGCGTCTGCGGGGCGAATTTCGTAACGCCGAGCCGCGAAGAGGATCAGGACCTGTGGGCGGACGCGCGTGGGCACGGTACGCATGTGACCGGGACGATCATTGGCAGCGGCACCGGGGCACCCCACTATGCCGGGATGGCCCCCTTGGTGGGCGACATTCGCATTGCCAAGGTCCTGAACCGTTCCGGTTTCGGGCCGTTTACGGCCATCAATGCCGGGATGGATTTCCTGGCCGAGGCTTCACAGTGCCCGGATGGCGGCTGGTCCTCGGCCGCCGTCAAGCCTCTGATCGTCAACATGAGCTTCAGCGCCCCCGCGCGCATCTACGAAGGTCGCGACCAACCCGCGCGGAAGCTCGACGCGGTGGTCTGGGGCCATCGCCAGCTCTACGTCGTCGCACAGGCCAACCGGTCCCTTCACGGCTTTTCGAACTACGGCGCGGCGAAGAACTCACTCTCGGTTGGTGCGGTGCTGGACAGCGGCGAACTGGCGTCGTTCAGCAGCCACGGGCCTACTGCGGACGGGCGGCTCGGGCCGCAGGTGGTGGGCACCGGCGTGGGGGTCGTTTCGGCGGCTGGCGGCGGCAGCCCTGCCGGGTACCGGGTTCAGAGCGGCACCAGCATGGCATCCCCCGCCGTGGCCGGCGTGGCGGCCCTGTTGATGGATGCCGTGCCGTCCCACCGGGAGCAGCCGGCGTTGGCGCGGGCGCGTCTCATGGCAAGCGCGGTCAAACCCGACGCCTGGCTGGAAGACGACGGCGTGTTCCCGGGCGACAACAGCTCCGGTCCCGGAACATTCAACGCGAGGTTCGGCCTCGGGAAGGTGTCGGCACCGACGAGCGTGCTGACCCGGGACCGGGACGATGGCTGGACTAGCGGCAGTTTCACGGCAACTTTCGAGGATGGCGAATACGCCTACCATGACATCGAGGTGCCGGCTGGAGCGAGCCGCTTGGACGCGGTGTTGACCTGGGACGAGCCCCCTGCCGATGTGATCTCGAGCACGGTCCTGAACGATCTCGACCTGTGGCTCGATGAAGGCGCGGACTGCACCGTCGTGCAGTGCGGCGAACATTCGTCGGTGTCGCGTCGGGACAACGTGGAATGGATCATCGTCCGCAACCCGACGCCTGGCACGTGGCGTATGAGGGTCGTCGCGACCCGCGTCTACACCGAGGCGCCGCGCGCGGCCTTGGCGTGGACGGTGATTCGCGGACCATCTACTCCAGAGCTTGCTCTAACCGCCGACGAGTCCACCTTGGACGGGATCAGCGAAGTCGCGATAACGGCCACGGCGAACGGCTACGTGGCGGCCGGGGTGCGCCTCCAGATCGAGTGTCGGACGCTGGCCGAGGCGGTGGGCGACGAGCCTGCGGTGATCTCGCCGTGCGATGAGCTGGCGGTGCGCGAGGTCACCAATGCCGACGGGACGGAAAGGCCCGGGGCCTATGTGGACGCTGGCGGATTCGTGCACTTGGGTGACATTGCGGCAGGCGAGTCCCGGGTGGTCCGGATTTCAGGTCTCACCCATCGCCCCGCCGGGGCGGCGCTCCACTTCACGGCCACGTCCTGGAATGCGACGGCTGCCTCGATGTCGGTTCCCTTGGCCGCGACGACATCCGATGAGGCCGCCGCCGTCGAGGTTCCAGACAACGACGCGTTCGCCGCAGCGACGGTGCTCGCCGGGGCGGAAGGCAGCCAGCAAGTCGACATCCTCCACGCGGGCACCGAACCGGGGGAACCCGACTACGCACCGGGCGTGGGTCGACCGGCGGCCTCGGTCTGGTATCGATGGAATGCCCCTGCCGCCGGCCCGGTTCACTTCGGCGTCGCACTGACTGGCGAGTTCGTGGTCAGCGAATCCGATGTCCTCGACCGCTGGGAGACGCGCGTGGACGTCTATGAAGGCGACAATCTCACCGGTGCCCGGCAAGTCGCTTCTTCGCCGTGGGGTGCGTCCTTCTTTGCGACGTCCGGTACCGACTATGTCGTGCGACTGGCGGCCAGACGCCGGGCAGGGCACCTTGGCATGGTCTGGCAACGCGCCGAACGGCCCGAAAACGACCGCTTCGATGCGGCCACGGTCATCACGGGCGAGGATGGCAGCGAAGCCGGCACGAACCTGGGCGCAACGCTCGACGCCGGGGAATACCACGGGGGCCTGGGCGGTACCGTTTGGTACGCGTGGACGGCGCCAGCCGACGGCGCTTGGGAGTTTCGATCGAGCGCGGCTCAGTTGAGAGTGCTGGTCTTCGCAGGTGCGAGCATTGGCGATCTGCGTCTCGTCTCGGGTTTTCCCGACGTGGCTGCGGAGTTCCCCGTCCGATCAGGCGAGACCTACCGAATCGCGGTAGCCGCCGAGGACGGCTTCGCAGGTGGCGGCCGATTCGACCTGTCCTGGGCAACCGTCGAGCGCGAGGCGGGCAACGACGACTTCAGCGGGGCGACTGAACTGCCGGCCGAGGAGTCGTCATCGTGGTGGGCGAGCAATGATCGCCTGGCCACGGTTGAACCGGGCGAGCCCCTCGCGTCGGGTGTTCGCACCCGTTGGTGGTCGTGGACGGCGCCCTCGACCGGGGAGTTCTCCTGGCGAATCACGAGTTGGCCTGGATTGTCCATGGCGGCGTTCTCGGGCGACTCTCTCGGGACACTGGCGCATCTCGGCACGGCCCGGGATACAAGGGCCGAGTTCACGTTTCGCGCGGTACAAGACGAGACGTATCGATTTGCCGTTGGGTCGTCGAACGGCCACGAGAGCGCCTTTACGAGTTCCTACGTCGGCGGCACCGTGGACTTCGGTCCGACGCCGTCGAACGACGCCTGGTCCCAGGCGGCCCTGCTCACCGCGGCCAACGGCACGGTCACCGGATCCAATCGGTACGCGACCACGGAACCGTACGAACGGATCTGGGACGTGGGCCACTCGTCGGTTTGGTGGACGTTCGCAGCGCCCGCCGACGGCTGGTACCGATTCTGGGTCGACGAAACGGACCTGCCGTTCACGCTGTCGGCCTATGCCCACGGGACCGGTGGCGCGGGACAATTGGAGATGATCGTCGCGAGCCGGCCGTCCGCGGATGACGGTCGCATCGAGATAGTCCTCCAAGTCGCCGCGGGGCACCGCTATGCCGTTCGACTCGGTACTTTTGGCAACGCTGCGGGCTCTGCTTTCACATTGCGGTGGGATGAAACAGAAGCGCCGAACTTTCTGCGCTTTGCGGGCCGGTTCACCCCCAATGCCGAGAACCCGAGCGGCGACACCGTCGACATCGATGACTTCGGTGCATTGGCGTTCGCCAGCGCCGGCGACGCGCTCTACGCGGCATCGGTGCGCGGATTGGCCGTCTTCGACCGTGATGCGGCGACAGGCACGCTGACCTTGGAGCAGTTCCTCTGGGGTGACCTGCCGTCTCGCTTGGCGTTGTTGTGGGACTCGGACGATTCGCAGTTGCTGGTGTTCGACCGCTGCGAGGTCAAGGTCTATGCGGCCCTCGGCACGTCCAGCCGCCTGCAGGAGGACGGCACGCTGTCCGTTTCCGGCGACATCTGCAACGCCGACCGCGTGTTCATGGATCCGGCGCGGGGGTTCCTGTATGCGGTCAGCCGGTCGTCGAGCCTCCGCGTGTTCGCCTACGAAAACGGCGACACGCTGCGCCACGTCCAGACGCTTGCCATGGCGGTCAACGATGCGGTGATCTCCAACGCGGGAGGCCATGTGTACGCGGTCGAGAACTACACACTGCATGCGCTACGACGCGATGCGGCGACCGGTGAACTGGCCGAAGCCGGCCGAACGTCGCTCGCTGACCAGGCCCGGACCCTGGCGGTCAGCGACGACGACAGCCACCTGTTCACGTTTGGACGTGTCCCGACCGTGGTCTACAGCTTGGAGGATCCGGGGACGCCGACGGCGCGCGGTTCGCTCTCGCCGCCGACGGACGGCTTGTTCAACCTCAACTGCGACTTCGCCGTCGCGAGGGACGAGTTGCATCTGGCCGACGCCTTTTGCACGAACAGCGCCTTTACCGTGGAGTGGGATTCGGACTCCTCCCGCTACGGCGTTTCGGATTTCGTATCGAGTTGGCGGGCGAACAGATACGGCGAACTGCTCCCCGCCTTCTCCCATCCGCGCGGTCTTGCAGCGAGCCCGGAGGGCCGCCACGCGTACGTAGGCACGGGCCTTCATGGCATCCTGATCTTCGAACGGGTGGGCAACCCCGTCGTCGAGGCCCAGTCCAGTGCCGTCGCGCCTTGATGCGCCCGACGCTGGCGGCACCGCTGGCTTGCGACGGGGCAAGCGGTTCTTTGCGGGCAATGCGCGTTAAACTCTCGCCATGGAAACCGACAACGGCGACCTGACGCCCCTGGCACGCGCCGAGGCGCTGGTGCCGAAGATCGCCGCCGCCGCGGACGAGATCGACGCCCAGCGCGAGTTGCCGCAGACGCTTGCCGACGCGATGAAGGATGCGGGCTTGTTCCGGCTCCTGGTGCCGCGCTCGGCAGGCGGCGAGGAGATGGACTGGCTCGAATATCTCGATGTCGTACGGACCATCGCCTATGCCGACGGCAGCACGGGCTGGTGCTTCAACCAGGGCGCGGTGTTCGCCACGACCTGTTGCCGGGCGCCCGAAACGCTGGCCGAAGAGGTGTGGGGCGACCCGCGCACGGTGATCGGCAACGGTCCGCCCCAGGGCGGCATCGACCTCGAGCACGTCAAAGGCGGCTACCGGCTGAGTGGCCGCTGGCTGTTTTCGAGCGGTTGCCGCCACGCCAACTGGATTGCGGCGGTCTCCGGCGGGCGCGGCGAGCCGCCGCGACTGCATTTGCTGCCCCGCGACGACGTGGAGTTCCTCGACGTCTGGCAGGTCAGCGGACTGCGCGGTACGGGCAGCTTCAGCTTCCGCGTCGAGAACCTTTTCGTCCCCGAGGGGCACACCATGCGACTGGACGTGCCGCCCCGGGAACCCGGGCCGATCTACGTGATTCCCCAGGGACTGATGTTCGCCTGCGGATTCGGCAGCGTGGCGCTCGGCGTCGCCCGGGCTGGACTCGACGCCACGATCGACCTATGTAGCGACAAGCGCCCACGGTTCGGTTCCCGGCCGTTGTGCGAGGATCCCGTGATCCAGCAGCAGATCGGCA
>JAPPKV010000121.1 GCA_028819775.1 Gammaproteobacteria bacterium
CACACCTTCGAACTGATGTCGCTTGGCGCCGACGGCGTGGAAGGCGGTGAAGACCTTGACGCGGATATTCGTTACGCCGACCTGTAGTGCGCCGGGTACCGGGTCCACCCGGGCCCATCGTCGAGCCGCGGGATTCACGCTGCTCGAGCTTTTGCTGGTCGTCACCATCATCGGCATCCTGGCGTCGGTGGTAGTGCTCGGAGCGACGGATGTCGGACGACAGCGCACCATACGCGCCGAAGCGGAGCGATTGGTGCTCGCCGTGGAACTGGCCCGCGACGAGTCGAGGCTGCGCAATGCGGTGTGGGGCTTAAGGGTCGACGGCGGCACCTATCGGTTCCTGGAGTACGACGACGCCGGAGACGAGTGGCACGACGTGGCGCGCCGGGAATTTGCCTCCGATGCCACGGAGGACAATGTCGAGTTCCAGGTCGGGCCTGTTCTGGAGGGTTCGGAAGACGCACTGGAACCGGCTTGGAACCCGGCGAGCAGGAGAGGCGAGACGGTGCCGCGCACCACGGACGTGGTCGCGGACGACGAGGCCCCGGTTCCGGATGTGGTCATCTATCCCGGCGGCGAGATGACACCGTTCAAGATCACCGTGTCCGGCGGCGACGACTATGTGGCCTGGGTCGCCCAGTCCGATGGGATCCAACGGACGCGTGCCGTTGCTGAGAACGAAGTCGACGAGGTCGACGACGATCTCCGGGACTGGCTGCAGGACGCCGGCATCGTTCAATGACGACGGCCATGCGCCATCCCGGTCGGCGCGTGGCCGGGTTCACGCTCTTGGAGTTGCTGATCGCCTTGGCGATTCTGGCCATTGTCTCCATTGCGGTTTTCAACCAGGGCGGGGACACGGCGCGTCAACTCGGTGGTCTCGAGCAGAAGACCCTTGCACGATGGGTGGCCGAGAACGAACTAGCCAAACTGCGCTTGGAACACCGCCTGGCGGGCGAGCCGCTGCGCCCGCGCAGCAAACGGGACCAGGTGTCCCATGGCGACCGTTACTGGCAAGTCGTCGAAGAAATCCAGACAACGGACCATCCATGGATGCACCGGGTGGAAATCTCCGTCTATGCCCTGGTGGATGGACGGGAGGCCGGCCCGGTCGACACGCTGGTTGGATTCGTGGGACGGTATTGATGAAACCCCATTGCGCGTCCGAAACCATCGCCAGGCAAGCCGCATCGGGCAAATTTGCGAACCGTCTGGGTTTCACGCTGGTGGAGATGATGACGGCACTGGCGATATTCGGCGTGATCGGGCTCATGGCGACCCAGATACTCACCGGTACGATCCGAGTTGGTGAGACCACGCGCGAACGGGGTGAGTCCCTTTCGGATGCGCAACGCGCCATGGACATCATCGGTCGGGACATCATGCAGTTAACCCGACGTACCGTGCTGGACGAACTCGGCGAAGCAACGGAGCCGGTAGTCGTATCCGGCACGAGCCTCCTCGAATTGACGCGCCTGGGATGGCAGAACCCGCTTGGGAAGTCGCGTAGCGAGGTGCAGCGGGTCGCCTATGTACATCGGGACGATGCGCTGATCCGGCTGTTCTGGCCGGTGCTGGATCGCGCACCCGGGTCGGAGCCAATTGCCCAGATGCTGCTGAAGGGCGTTACCGAGGCAAGTTTCAGCGTCCAGGACGATCAGGGCGAGCGGCACGGTTTCTGGCCGTTGGTGGAGGCGGAGGACGAGACCGCCCCGGAACTCGCCGCGGTGGCCATGGCGCTGCGACTGGAACGCTACGGGCATGTCGAACGCCTTTGGCTGGTGGCCCCGGGGGCCTCCTACATAACCGATGCCGAGGCCGGTGACGACCCGGACGCTGGCGAAGTCGAAGGCGTGCGGATCCGATCATGATTTCCGACCGTCGACATCGTCCGGCCCCACGGGGGCTAGCGCTTGTCACCGTCCTGCTCATCGTTGCCGTGACTACCGCGCTGGCCTACGAAATTGCCAACCGGCACGCATTCGGCGTGGCGGTGAGTCGTCAAGTTTTCTCGGGTTCCCAGGCACGGGAATTTGCCCTGGGAGGCGAACAGTACGCGCGGCAACTGCTCTATGCCGATTGGGAAGACGAAGGCACGCGTAGCAAGGACACCCTGCTGGAGGACTGGTCGTCGATGCCGGAAGCGTTCGAGGTCGAAGACGGCGGCATCGAGATGCGCATCGTGGATCTGTCCTCTCGGTTCAATCTGAACAGCCTGCTGGGTGCCGAGGGTCCCCAAAATGCGGCGCGACTCAATCGCTTGTTCACGGATCTGGAGTTGGATCCGAAGTACGTGGACGCCTGGGTCGATTGGATCGATCCGGACCAGGAGGTGCAACCCTACGGTGCCGAGGACGCCGACTACCTTCTCCGGGAACCGCCTCACCGAGCGGCGAACCAGCGCGCGGTCGACATTTCCGAACTCCGCCTTGCCGTGCCGTTCGAATCCCGGGACGAATATGCTCGGCTAGCACCCCATGTCACGGTTCTGCCGACCGATCAGCTCACCGTAAACATCAACACGGTCACCGAAGCGGTCCTTGCCAGCCTGGCCCCGAACTTCCCAGCCGCGGACGCGCAACTCCTGGTGGAGCAGGTGCGCGACTACGACGATGTGGAAGGCGTCATCGCCCGCTATGCACCGCTTGGCGAAAGCGCCGCGGCACTCCGGGTTGGCAGCCAGTTCTTCGAGGTGCAGGTGAGGGCGCATGTTGGCGAAACCCGTTCGGAACTCACCTCGGTACTGCACCGAAACCAGGAGAGCGGGGAGCTCACCCTGTTGTCGCGGAACTTCGGCCGCCGAGTCGAACCCCGGGACGACGGGGACACAGATGCCACGGAAGCCTAACCGATGAAGCGTTTGTTCGTACGGATAAAGGCACCGGTGGTGCGTACGGAGGAGGGCATCGACGCGATCGTCGACTACCTCGTCCATGACGAGCACGGGGTCACCGAAGCCGTCGGGCAGACCAACGCCGCCGGGCTTGCCGAATTCGTCGAAATGAATGCGTCGTGGGCGGTGGATCCCGCACGGGTCGTCGTTTTCGTGTCCGCGAGCGACGTTCTGTCCGCGAGTTGCGAGGTCCCGGGCCGCAGCGTTGCCCAGATGCGGCGGGCGGTGCCCTATGCCATCGAAGAATTCGTGGCCGACGACATCGATACGATGCAGGTGGCCTGTGCGGACCTGGTGCGCAACGAGCCCGTGCATTGCCTGGTCGCCCCGCGGCGCAGCGTCGAGGAGTGGTTGGCCTTCCTTGCGGAGGCCGGAATCCAGCCTGGATTCCTGACGGCGGATGCAATGGCGCTTAGGAACGACGGCAATGTCGTCGACGTGCTCTTCGAGGACGATCATGCGCTAGTCCGTGCTGCGGAGCAGATGGCATGTGTGGATCTTCCCAACCTTGCCGAAGTCGTCGCAGGCATCACGGTGGGGACGGACCCTGATCGGCCGGCGGCGCTTCGTTTGATCAACGGGACGGCAGCGGGCCTCCGGGGATTGGATCTCGACGGGTTCGAGGTCGAGGAGGCGCTGGTCGACATATCCGTGCTCGGCTTTCTTGCCGGTGAATTCGACGGGCAGGCGGTCAACCTGCTGCAAGGCGACTACGCGGTGAGGCGGCGTCCCACGGGTGCCTGGTCGCGTTGGCGTCCGGTGGCTGCCCTCGCCGGTACATGGTTCGTTGTCGGCCTGGCCGTGTTGGCGGCCCAAGGGTTCTGGGCCGACTACCAGGCATCGCGATTCCAGGAGCAAGCCGTAGAGCTCTACCGAACGCTCTACGGTGTCGACCGCGTTGCGGGCAACCCCGCCGCGCGAATGAGGCGGTTGTTGGGCCAGACCACCGGGACCGACGACAGCTTTTACCGCCTCACTGGGCAGTTCGGGGAGGGGCTGTCCGAAATCTCGGACCAATACGAGCTTCGCGGGGTGACCTATTCGACGCGCCGGGGGCTCGATGCGGACCTCGTCGTCGCCGATGACGCCGTATTGGAGCGCCTTGGTGCGTCGTTGCGGCGCGTGGGACTGGACATGGAAGTCATTTCGACCGATTCCGCGCAATCCGGGGGACGGATCGGTGCGCGACTGCGCGTCTCCGGCTGATGGCCATGTTTGCACTCGAGTCCATTGGCAATGTTTGGGTCCGGTCCGGTCTAAGGCGGCGGTACGAGACCCTTGCCGCCCGCGAACGCCTGCTGGTTCGACTATGTCTCGGATTGGTGGCTGCGTTGGCGCTCTATGCAGGCATCGACTCCTTGCTCGACTTCCGCCGTGATGCCGTCACGCGCTACCTGAACGAGCAACGCGATCTCGAATGGATGAAGCGGAACCAGCATCGAGTTGCCCGCGGCGACAGCGGCGGCGGGACGGGCGAGTTGCTGTCCACGGTCGTCAACAGCACGGCGGCTCAGTTCGGTTTCCGGCCGCGACGTACACAAACCGAAACGGAGGGGGTGAGTGCGCGGATCGAAGCCGAACAGTTCGATCGGGTGTTGCGCTGGGCGCACGCGCTGGAGACGCGTCACGGTGTCGAGATCACCCGAGCGGACATCGATCTCAACGACCCGGGGAGGGTCGATGCCCGGTTCAGCCTGCGCTGATCTCTACACGTGCCAGACGCCGCGTTGGTCGTAATTTAACATAATATACATTATGCGAAGTTATGGGCGAGCGTGGGGCCGGTCTAAAACGGGCCCGTTGGGGCGCGCGGCCGTCCGAGGTAACGGCTCCGGACCAAGGCGGGACGGGACAAGCCCGTCCCCTACGCGAGTAACGCTTTGCCGATGACCTTGAGAGCCAAGGTCTCTTCGGTACCCTCGAAGATCGATAGGACGCGAGCATCCACAAAATAACGGCTTACGTCGGTTTCCTCGGCGTAGCCTAAGCCGCCGTGGATCTGCATCGCCTCGCGCGTGATCCACTCCGCAGCCTTGCAGGCAACGAGTTTCACGAGACTCGCTTCAAGCTGGCCGCCGCCGGCATCCATGGTTCTTGCAACGGCATACGAGAATTGCTGGCACGCCGCGATCGTGGCCGCCATGCGGGCAAGTTTCTGCAGCGTCAGCGGGTAGCCGGCGACGGATCGATCGAAAACCTGGCGCTGCTCGGCGTATTCGAGTGCCCGCCCGAACGCCGCTCGCATCAGTCCGCATGCTCGGGCGGCGGTCTGCAGACGGCCGCCTGCGAATCCGCTCATGGTGTAGTAGAAGCCCCGGCCTTCCCCGCCGGCCTCGCCGACCAAGGCGTCCTCTGGGACGACGAAACCGTCGAAAAAGAGTTCGAACGAGTGCATTCCCCGATAGCCGATGGTCGGAATCGCCCGGCCGGTCAGGCGACCGCCCATCGGGCTGTCCACCGTGAACGCCTGGTTGTCCGTGCCTCGCTTTTCGACGACAAAGAGGGACAGCCCCCGATGCGGCGGCACGGCATTCGGATCCGTTCGCGCCAACACCAGGAGCGCGCCGGCCTTGCCCGCGAACGTGCACCAGGTCTTGCCCCCGTTCAGGGCCCAGCCGGACGTTCCATCTTCGGCGCGAGTGGCCCGCAGCGTAACGGATGCCACGTCCGAACCCGTACCGGGCTCCGTGACCGAAATGGCGACCAGGGGCTCGCCGGCGGCGATCCCCGGCAACCAACGCGCCTTCTGGGCCTCCGTTCCGCCTTCGAGTACGGCCCGGGCCATGATTTCCGGCCGCGTAATCAGACTGCCCGCGGCCCCCAGCGAGCCGCGCGAGAGTTCCTCTGTTACGACCACCATGCCTAGGCTGTCCTCGTGGTCGTCCGGCTTCAAACCCCCGTAGCGGGCGGGCACGGACAAGCCGAAGCAGCCGAGTTCCCGCAAGCCGTCGATGATGGCGTCCGGAATCATGCGGTCGCCGCGGTGGATGTCCTGGGCCAAGGGGACGACCTGCTCCTCTGTAAACTGACGAAACGTATCCCGGATTAGCGACTTTTCTTCACCGAGGTGGTCGTCGGGCGCCCTACCCTGGCGCTGCCGGATCGTTTCCCCAAGCAGCGCGATAGTCGATGGCGTCAGGTATTCGTCGATGAACCGTTGCGATTCGCCGTCGAACTGCGCCCGGCGTAGCCCGAACGCGGAGGGCCTGGCCTGCAATCGGCCCAGCACCCGGGCGAGCGCATCGGCGCAGAACATATTGGCCAAGGACCGCTTGTAGGACGCCTCGCCGGACGGCGAGGGATGGTCGGCATATTCGAGCATCGCATCGGCGGCATGAAGCTCGGCGGTCGAAACCGACAGGTCGTAGACCTCCATCTGCACCGCGTCGATGTCGCGCCCGACGAGATGCGCCACACCCCGTTCGATCAACGCCGAGGTCCTATCGATGGCCTGTCGCGCCCTTCTCATACGGCCTCGAACCAACGCACCGTGAGATTCTAGCGGACGGGCGTGCCGTTCCGGGGGCGTCTGGCCGGCGCTTGATGCGGTGTGCCGGCACGGCTCGCGCTGTTAGGTCGGTATTTCCTTATGCTGTAATGCAGATTCGTTGGCACCCGCACGGAAAGGCCGCCCTCGATGGAAATCGTTACGACCGGGCTCATGTTCCCGGAGGGACCCGTCGCCATGCCCGATGGATCCGTTCTCGTGGTCGAGATCGCCCGCGGCACTCTGTCACGAGTGCTGCCGGACGGCGAGGTCGAAGTCGTTGCGGAACCGGGCGGCGGCCCCAACGGTGCCGCCATCGGACCCGACGGCAAGTGCTACATCTGCAACAACGGCGGCTTCGAGTGGACCGAGCGCCGTGGGCGGATCTACCCCGGCGATCAAACCACCGACTACCGCACCGGGCGAATCGAACGGGTCGACTTAGATACCGGTGCCGTGGAGGTGCTCTACGAAGCGGCCGACGGCGTGCGCCTGCGGGGTCCCAACGACATTGTCTTCGACGCGACCGGCGGTTTCTGGTTCACCGATCACGGCAAGACCCGACCCCGCGAAAGGGATCGTACCGGTGTGTTCTACGCCAAGGCCGACGGTTCGTTCATCGAGGAGGTCATTTTCCCGTTGGAGGCCCCGAACGGCATTGGCCTCTCGCCCGAGGAGGATGAACTCTACGTTGCCGAAACGCCCACTGGAAGGCTTTGGGCGTTTTCGCTGGCGGCACCAGGGCGGCTGCTGGGTGAACGGGCGGATCGGCCGGACGGTGGTCGCTTGGTGCGCGGCAGGGAGGGCTACTTCCTGTTCGACTCCCTGGCAGTGGACGCCGCTGGCAACGCGTGCGTGGCCACCATCATCGACGGCGGCATCACGGTGCTTTCCCCGACGGGCGGCGAACCGGGATTCGTGCCGCTGCCGGATCGGATCACGACGAACATCTGCTTCGGCGGCAAGGATCTTCGCACGGCCTATGTGACCCTCTCCTCCACCGGTCAACTCGTCTCGATTCCTTGGGAAACGCCGGGCTTGCCATTGAATTTCCTGAACAAGTAGCGGGATCAGCATGAAGATTCTTCAAGGCCTTCGGGTCCTCGACTTCGGTCGCTACATCGCGGGACCCTTCTGCGGCGCCCTGCTCGGCGACTTGGGTGCCGACGTGATCCGCATCGAAAAAGTCGACGGCAGCGAGGACCGGTACACGGCACCGGTCACCGACGACGGCCAAGGCAGTGGGTTCATGGCGCTGAACCGCAACAAGCGGGGCATGACGATGAATCCGCGCAAGCCCGGGGGGCAGGACATCCTGCGCCGCCTCGTCGCGACGGCCGATGTCGTGATCGCCAACCTGCCCCCTGACACGCTCGAGTCCATGGGCCTCGACTACGCCAGCCTGACCGCGGTGAAGCCGGACATCATCCTCACGACCACGACCGCGTTCGGCGTCGGCGGTCCGTACGGCAACCGCGTGGGATTCGACGGCGTGGCCCAGGCGATGTCGGGCAACATGCACCTCACCGGCTACGAACACGAGCCGATGAGGAACTACTTTCCGTACGTGGACTACACCACGGCCGCGCTGAACACCATGGCCACTCTCGCGGCCATCATCCACCGCATGAACACCGGCGAAGGCCAGCATGTGCAGGGCTGTCTGCTCGCTTCCGCCCTCACGGTCGCCAACGGCACGCTGATCGAACAGTCGATCCTCGACAACAACCGCGTGGCCACCGGGAACCGCGGTCAAACCGCGGCTCCGATCGACGTGTTCCGGACCACCGACGGCTGGATCCTCGTGCAGGTAGTCGGCAACCCCCTGTTCGAACGCTGGGCGAAGCTCATGGGCGAGGCGCACTGGCTCACCGACCCGAGGTACGCGACGGACGAAGCCCGGGGTGACAACGCCGTGGACATCAGCGAGCGGATGAGCCGGTGGACGGCCGAGCGTTCCACCCCCGAGGCCATGGCCCTCCTCGCCGATGCACGGATTCCGTGCGGGGAGGTTCTGACGCCGGCCGAGGCGCTGGTCAACGAACAGGTCGTGGCGCGGCGTTTTCTCGAACCGGTCGGCTACCCCGGCCTACCCCATCCGGCACCCGTGGGGCGCATGCCCGTCGACTTCTCAAAGTCGGACACGGGCATCCGGCTGCGTGCGCCCACCCTCGGGGAGCATACGGACGAGATTCTCGGGGAACTGGGCTACGACACAGCCGAAATCGCCGATCTGCGTAGCCGGCGCGTGATCTAGCCCCGACACCTTCATAGACGACCACGTCGCCCATCCCCGACATGGGATCGGACAACGCCCGGGTCTTCGCCTGTGGAAAACTCTGTGGACGAAATCCGTCACATAACCTTCGCGCCAGGTTCACGAATTCGGTTTGAAACAAAACGAAATAAGACTTATTGCCAATCAAAGGTTTACGTGGCCAATTTCGACTTGGATCCGTCTCTCTACCGGACCTTTCGCCTCGCTCTCGGCTGGTCTGCGTGTGCATAACCGCCCGCCAGGCTTGTTGGAGTGCCTATTGAAGTTGCGCTACACTGCCACAGACCACTTTGACCAAAGCGCGGGGAGGGCCAATGCGCCGGCTGAGGTTGCGCCGCGAGGGCGACGAGAACAAGATCAACCTGACGCCCATGCTGGACGTCGTGTTCATCATGTTGATCTTCTTCATCGTTACGGCGACCTTCGTCAAGGAGATCGGCCTCGACGTGAACCAACCGGAGGACGACAAGCCCAAGACCGTTGACCCAGACAAGAAGTCCATCGTCGTGCGGATCACCAGCCGCGACCGGATCATCATCTCCCAGCGGGATGTGGATGTCCGAGCCGTCCGTGCCAACATCGAGCGCCTGCACGCCGAGAATCCCGAAGCCCCGGTGATCATCCAGCCCCATCCCGACTCGAAGACCGACACCATGATCCAGATCATGGATTCCGCCCGGCAGGCCGGGGTGTTCAACGTCTCGCTCGCAGCGGGTTCCTGACCGCCGCCGATTCGCCGCCCGCCGGCACCTTCCATGACAGGCAACGGACGCTCGCTCGAGGGTGACGGTCGGATTGTGGACCTTCGGTCGGATACCGTCACCAAACCGACCTCGGCCATGCGCGATGCCATGGTGTCGGCTGAAGTCGGGGATGACGTCTACGGCGAGGACCCCACGGTCAATCGCCTCGAGCGCGAGTGCGCGACGTTGTTGGGACTTGAGGCGGGCCTGTTCGTGCCCAGCGGCACCCAATCGAATCTCGCCGCACTACTCGCGCACTGCGGTCGCGGCGACGAATACATCGCGGGCCAGGAAGCGCATACCTATCGTTTCGAAGGCGGCGGCGCGGCGGCCTTCGGCGGCATCCAACCGCAACCCCTGCCCTTCCGGGACGACGGAACCTTGGACCTTCAGGACATCGCGGCGGCCATCAAGCCGGACGACTACCACTTCGCGAGAACGAAACTGATCTGCCTTGAAAACACCCAGGGCGGAAAAGCCCTCGACCCCGACTATTTCGAAAGCGTAAGGAAACTCGCCGACCGGCATGGCCTGAAGCTTCATCTCGACGGTGCGAGGCTTTTCAACGCGGTAGTGGCGCTCCGCCGTTCGCCACGGGACTTCGGACGGTATTGCGACTCCGTGTCGGTCTGCCTCTCGAAGGGCCTCGGCGCACCTGCGGGGTCTGTCCTCTGCGGCGGTTCGAGTTTCGTAGAGGCTGCCCGGCGCTGGCGCAAGGTCCTAGGCGGGGGCATGCGGCAAGCCGGCGTACTCGCCGCGGCCGGCCTCCATGCCCTGACCCACCACGTCGAGCGACTCGCCGACGACCACCGGCGAGCCAACACTCTCGCGGAGGGCCTCCGGAAGAAAGGCCTGTCGGCCCAACAGCAAACCAATATGGTCTTTGTCGAGGGGCTGGACGCGGCTTACATGGCGGCGCACATGGGAAGCGGCGGCGTACGCGTCTCGGGAAGTCGCTGGGTCGTGCATATGGACATCGACGACGCCGACATCCGCCATGTTGTCGAGGTGGCGGGCGCTTTGAGGTGACGGGCCGGCTCGGCCGTTACGGGTCCCACGGACCCGTGTCTGGCGGTCACGATCGTTGGCAACCGGCTACCAGCCCGTTACCAGTCCGGCAATCGTACCTGTCAGGCAAGCGACCAACGTACCGGAGAGGATGGCCCGGGGCCCGAGCCGCAGCAGTTCACCCCGGCGGTCGGGAACCAGAACGCTGATGCCGCCGATCAGGATCCCGAGGCTTCCGAAGTTCGCGAACCCGCACAGCGCGTAGGTCAGGATTATCCGCGTCCCGGCCGAGAACTGCTCCCCCGACTCGGCGAACTGAAGGTAGGCGATCAACTCGTTGAGCACGACCTTGGTGCCGAGCAGCGTCCCTGCGCCGGTCGCCTCGGCCCAGGGCACACCCATCAACCAGGCGATGGGGGCGAAGACCCAGCCGAGCATGCGTTCCAGTTTCAGGGGTTCGCCCGAGATGTCGATCACGCCGAGTAGCAGGTTGACCAACGCCACCAGCGAGACCAGAACGATCACCATGGATGCAACGTTGGCCACGAGCCGAAGGCCGTCCATCGTGCCACGCGACACGGCGTCCATGACGCTCTCGTACTTCAGCGCGTCGGCCAGATCGCCACCTGCGGTTACCCCCTCTTCCGGGACCATGATCCGCGCCACGACGACGGCACCGATGACGTTCACCACGGAAGCGATGAGGACGTGACCCAAGGCGTTGTCGACGACCTGTGCCAGAACTGCGGCGTAAAGCGCCATGATCGATCCCGCAACCGTGGACATCCCGCAGGTGATGACCACGAAGAACTCCGACCTCGACAGGCTCTTCAGGTAGGCGCGGATCACGAGCGGGGATTCCACCATCCCGAGGAAGACGCTCGACGCAGCCGCCACGCCTACCGCTCCGCCAAGCCCGAGCGTCTTGCGCAGTGCCCAGGCGAAACCCCGGATGATCCAGGGCAGTATTCGCCAATACCAAAGCACGGCCACCAGCACGCTGAACAGGAGGATCTGGGGCAGAACCCGGAACGCGAAAATGACCAGTGTCGGCCCTTGGTCGGGAGCAAAGACGAACGGGACGTCATCGCCGCCCAGGAAGCCGAAGATCAGGCTGGTGCCCGCCTTGGTCGCTTCCTCGATGGCGTAGACGACGTAGTTCAGCTTGGCCAGCGCATTGCTGATTGGTTGCACATTCAAGAGCAACCAGGCCAGGACGACCTGCACAGCGATGCCGATACCCACCTGGAGCGGTCGCACCTGGCGGCGGCGCTCACCCAAGGCCCAGGCAATGCCGAGCAAGACAACGATGCCAACAACGGCCTGCATGGAAATCCCCCGCCCCCGTCTTGCGTAGTCTTACGCGTGCTGCTAAACGATGACCAAGTTTACTCCGAGTAAGAGCGGGTGCCGTTTCAAAACGTCGCTTCCGATCCGCCCCGAGTCGTTCTGACCGGAACCCTCGCCATCGACTACGTCGCCGCGTATCCCGGGGTGTTCGCCGAGTTGCCACGCCATCGCGGAATCAACCTGGCGGTGCAGCTCGAGTCCATCGAACGGCGATTCGGAGGCTGCGCGATGAACATCGCCTACACCCTCCGGCTGCTTGGCAATGACCCGGTGCCGTTTGTCTACGTGGGACGCGATTTCGACACCGAGTACGCTGCACACCTCGAGGCCTGCGGCGTCGACATGTCGGGCATCCACGTGGTGGACGCTCCGCACTCCGCCCACGCCTTCATCTTCACGGACACGGACCAGAACCAATTCACGGGGTTCTTCGGGGGACCGGGTCCGACGCCCGAGTTCGGTCCCGAGCTACGAAATCGTGCAAGCGGCTTCGAATTCGGCATCCTCGCGCCGGACCTCCCAGCCAACATGATTGCGGCGGCCACGGCGCTGCGCGAAGCGGGCGTCCCGTTCCTGACGGATCCGGGACAGAACCTGACCGATTTTCGCGCCGACGAAGCCACCGAATTGGTCGCCCAGTCCACCGCGGTGATCGTGAACGAGTTCGAATACGTGCGATTGAGCGATCTCGTCGGGGACCGGCTGAACACGCTTGACCTCGTGGTGGTCACCGAGGGCGAACGCGGCGCCCATTGGCACTCCGCCTCGGAGGGCGACGGCCGCGAATGCGCCGTGGCCGCGCGGATTGTCGATCCCACGGGTTGCGGAGATGGATTCCGCGGGGGCTTCGTCCACGCGAGACTACGGGGATCTCCCGTGTCGGAAGCGGTTCGTGCGGGTGCCGTGACGGCAGCGATGGTCTTGGAAACGGCTGGGACGCAAATGCACCGCTGCGAGAACTTCGCGGAGCGCTATCGCCAATCCTGGGGCCATTTGCCCGACTGGATTTCAGCTCGGTCCGACTAGTATCTCCCGGAACCAACACCACGGCGCGGCGAGCAAAACGCGCTAATATTCGTCCCATGTCGAAGGGCAGCATCATCCTACTGAACGGAACGTCCAGTGCCGGCAAGACCACACTCGCCCGGGCCATTCAGGACGTCAGCCCGACCCCGTTGCAGCACATCTCCCTGGATCAGTTCCGCGATGGCATGGCGGGCCGCTACCGAGGCATGAACTCGCACGACAACGAGCCCGGTAGCCGTGGTCTGAACATCGTGCCGGTGGACGGCATGACCCAACTGCGCTTTGGCGACGTGGGCCTGCTGACACTGCGTGGCATGCGCCGTGCGGCCTCGGCGTTTGCGGCGACCGGTATCGATGTGGTGGTCGACGACCTGCTACTCGAACCCGACTTTCTCCGCGACTACCTCGAGGTTTTCGTGGGTTTCGAGGTTACCTTCGTGGGCGTGCATTGCGACTTGGATACGCTCATGGCCCGCGAGCGCGAACGGCCCGGACGATTCCCCGGCACCGCCGCGGCGCATTTCAAGCAGGTGCACGAGGGATGCGAATACGATGTGGAAGTGGACACCGTGAGCACGACGCCCCGGGAGTGTGCTAAGCGGGTCTTGGCCGCATCCCGCGACCTGCGATCGCCCTCCGCGTTCGAGCGCTTGCGCGTCGGCGAGCACAGTGTCTGACGGCCTCGCGGAACCGACTGGGCAAATCGACGAGGACGGCGAACTCGACGAATTTCGGGCCATGCTCGACGCGGCCCGACGCATCGTCGTGTTCACGGGGGCCGGCATCAGCACCGAGTCCGGCATCCCCGACTTCCGAAGTCCGGGAACGGGGCTCTGGAACAAGATCAAGCCCATCGAATTCCAGGAGTTTCTCGCCTCCGAAGACCGTCGGCAGGAGTCCTGGCGCCGGCGTTTCGGCTCCGGCGATACGAACTGGTCGAACGCCAAACCCAACCGGGGCCACTTGGCCGTGGCGAAGCTCATCGAGGATGGCCGCGCCAGCGCCGTGATCACCCAGAACGTCGACAACCTTCACCAGGATTCCGGCGTCCCGCCCGATCAGGTCATCGAACTTCACGGCAACAACAGCTTCGCGACGTGCTTAGCCTGCGAGACCCGCTACGAACTTGCCGATCTGAAACATCAGTTCGAGACGCTCGGCCGGGTCGAGTCCTGCAGCCGCTGCGGCGGAGTCATCAAGACGGCAACCATCTCCTTCGGCCAGGCCATGCCGGAGGCGGCGATGGCCCGGGCCCAGAGGGTCACGGTCGAGTGCGACCTGTTCATCGTGATCGGCTCATCGCTCGTGGTCTACCCGGCGGCGGGATTCCCGGAGTTGGCCAAGCAACTCGGCGCGCACCTGGTGATCGTCAATCGCGAACCCACGCCGCTCGATGGTATCGCCGACCTCGTTCTGCATCGGGAAATCGGCCCAACCATGGGCTACGTGGTGGGAATAAACTGAACCCATCCTCTTGACGCACGCGCCATTGACGGGCCCTCGCATGGTCCAAACGCCCAAAAGGAGCTTGCGACCGTGGCGTTGTTTCATGGATAGGTCGGCGTGGCTGGGCCGGAGGTGGAGTCGGCATGTAGCGAAGGCGCGTCCTTCGGACGCGGCCGACCGGCTACGGGGCGCTACCGGGCCATCACCAGCAACCGGTCCGCAAAGCGCTCGATGTCGCGCAGCTTGTTGCAGGTTTCCACGCGAAAACAATACGGCGCATAGCGCCGCATCTCGGAGTCGCCTTCATGCCACTGATCCCGGGTCTCCGGATTGAGCCAGAACGTCTGTTTCGCGCGTCGTGCTAGTTCCTCGAAGATGTCGACCCGGGGATCGTAGTAGTTGCTGCGCGCATCGCCCACTACGATGAGTGTCGAATGCTGGTCGATGTCCGACCCGCAGATTCCGCGGAAGTCGGCCAACGCCCGGGCATAGTCCGTATTGCCCTTGCCCCAGGTGAACAGGGCTTCTTCGATGGCGATCTCGGTCGGGCGCTCACGCATGGTGTCCGTCACTTCGCCTAGTCGACTCGAGAAGGCGAATGCCCGGATGTTGGGAAGCAGGTCCGTCAGCTCGTAGAGGAACAGGAGCAGGAAGCGAGCCACCCGGGCCACTGAGTTGCTCACGTCGCACAGCACGAACACGGCACCCGGCTCGCGCTTCTCTTGGCGCCATTTGAGATCGAACAGCGCACCGTCGTAGGCAACATTGCGCCGTAACGTCTTCTTGATGTCGAGGACGCCGCGGCGGGCGCGTTTACGCCGCCGGCGATGATCCTTGGCGAGTTTCTCGGCCATCTTTTCGACGACGCGACGAACGTCCTGGTGATAGGCCGTCGGCAACTGGTCCAGGTTGGATTTGAGGGCCGCCTCGATTATCGCTCGCTTTCCGGAAGGGTCGAGGTGGAGCTTGTATTGGGCATCGACATAGTCACCGACCTGTTGGCGAAAGTAATGACGCAGGTAGCGGAGGAACTCGTGCGTGCGGGCGTCGCCGGTCCCCGGCCCACCGGCTTCGACATAGGCATCGAGTTCGTCGAGCCCAAGGACCGTTCCAATGCGGCGGCCATAGAGAGACTTCTCACGTAAGCTCTTGATTTGGTGCATGTCGACTTCCGCGGCCGCCCGGTGGATCTTCAATGCCAAGCGGTCTCGTTCATCGTCGAGAACGTTCGCGACGGACTCGGCCAGGCCGGGCGACGCGTCCGCGCGGATTTGGGTCAGCATCTCATCGCGGTCGATGCGGCGGACGAACGAAGACTTCGGGGCATCGCGAAAAGCCAAGGCGAAGAAGCGTTCGAACGTCTCGTCGAAGCGTGCTTTCTCGTCCCTGGACTTGGCAAGCGCTAAGGCAAGCGAATCCTTGAGCAACGTTTTGTCGGCGATGCCGACGCGTTCGACGATCTCGAAGGCCGTCAGGGTTTCAGCCGGCGACGCACGGACATCCGCGTTGCGCAATGCCGTTACGAAGCGACCGAAGGTCAACTCCACTAAGCGGCCAGTCTTTTGGAAGCGCTAGTGTGCCGTCCCGGAAATGACATGACGTATCGTCTCAGCCAGGCACCCACCGCAAGAACAACCCAAGTGCTTGTTTCTGGGACGGCACATCCTCCATTTGCCGCCCAAGGTTCCAGAGTCAGCACCGTTCGATTCGTCACCTCAATTGTGAGACCGCACGCTAGCGCCACAGGATCCGTTGCCTCTCAGCACCGCATTTGTTCCAACCCAAGCCGCCCTAGCACCCCGTCCGACCTTTCGGCTGGCGCCGAAGAGTCCGACAGGCTGCTAGGCGGCTTCGTCGAAATCCAACGGCCGCTCCAATGCCCGCCAGTCGATGTCGCCGTCTGTGGCAAGGTTTTCGAAGTCAAGGACGCCCATCTCCTCGAACTTCGGTCGGACCCTGTCGGTCAACAATCCGATTCGCTTGAGGTTGGGAATGATC
>JAPPKV010000540.1 GCA_028819775.1 Gammaproteobacteria bacterium
AGCGGAACGGGTGGTTCCCACCTCGGCGTGGAGCCCGAAAGCGGAGGTCGCACCCACGGCTTGGAACGCCGGCTTCAGCCGGCACAGCCCGCCGCAGGCGGGCGGAGCGCGTCTGGCCGGCGGGCGCAGATGACGGCGCCTCCCAACCCGAGCCTGTGTGATTCAGCTCGCCGGTGCCGGACCTACGCAGCCTGGGACGGCGTGCCCGCACCCTCGTAGGCGCGCCCGAACGAAAACTCGCTGAGCCGCCGCCGGAAGCCGGGGTTGTCCATGAACTGCTTGAAGAGCTCGGTGTCGTCCTTCATCAGGGAGGTCATGACCCGCAGCAGCGCCTTGTCGTGTTCGATCCGGGCGTTCTCCCGGTCGGAGTTCTCACGAGCGTTCTGGAAGGCGGCGTCCGCGGCGACCCGCGCCGGGATAGTCTCGACGATGAGACGCTGGACCCGGTCGGCGTCCTCCCACTGGATGTCGCCGACGAGCTCGTTGAACTGCCGCAGGATGTTCGACAGGTAGTCCATCTCCGGCTCGGGGAGTCGGCCGCCGCCGTCGCCCGGAACGGGATCGATCTCAGCGTTCTCGTCGGGCAGGACGATTTTCTCCATCGTCCGCTTCTCGATCCGGTAGCTGTCCATGTCGATGGCGTCGAGGATGCCCCGGGCGAGATCGTCTTCCTTGGGTGAGGGCAGCTTCGGGATCAGGAAGTTCAGGAAGATCGAGAGCTTCTCCCACCCCGCGTTCCCGTAGGGCAGGACGGACGCCAGGAAGGCGTAGGTGCGCACGAACGCCTTGGCCTTGCCCTTGAAGTCCACTTGCCCGTCCTCGTCCAGCTCTTCCAGATACACCGCGACGCATGCGTCGAGGATCGGATCGAGCCGGTCCCGGTCCGCGTCGCCCAGGTAGAGCTTCACGAAGTCGTCGACCTGCCCGGCGGTGTACACGTGGGCGCCGTCGAGGTCTGCCTTCAGGTCGTGGAGCTTGTCGGGGTCCGTCTCGTCGGCGAGGATGGTTGTCCGGTAGTAGTCCGAGAAGGAATCCCGGATGATGTCCGCGTCATTCAGGAAGTCCAGCACGAAGACATCGTGCTTCCCGGCACGGGCGCGGTTGAGCCGCGACAGCGTCTGCACCGCCTTGATCCCGGAGAGTGTCTTGTCCACGTACATGGTGTGGAGCAGCGGCTCGTCGTACCCGGTCTGGAACTTGTCCGCACAGACGAGGAAGCGGTAAGGCTCCTCCCGGATCTTCCGGGCGATCCGGCTCGACGGAAAGCCGTTCAGGGAAGCCTCGGTGACGGTCGCCCCCCCGAACTCGAACTCGCCGGAGAAGGCGACGATGGCCTGGTAGCGACTCTTCCGCGTCTTCAGGTAGGCCTGGATGGCCTCGAAGTACTGAATCGCCCGCTCGACGCCGTTCGTGACGACCATGGCCCGGGCCTCGCCGCCGATCCTGCCCTGGCGGAGAACCTGTTCGTGGAAGTGGTCCACCATGATCTCGGCCTTCAGGCGGATCGCGTGGTCGTGCCCCTCCACGAACCGTCGCAGCTTCTTGTGCGCCTTCCGCACGTCGAACTCGGGGTCGTCCTCGACAGTCTTCGCCAGCTTGTAGTAACTAGAAACCGGCGTGTAGTGGGCGAACACGTCCAGGATGAATCCCTCCTGGATCGCCTGTTTCATGGTGTAGCTGTGGAACGGGTGGTGCTTCACGCTGCCGTCGGCCTGCGGGTCCGGGGCGCCGAAGATCTCCAGCGTCTTGTTCTTCGGGGTGGCGGTGAAGGCGAAGTAGCTGGCGTTCGGGAGCAGCTTGCGCGACTCCATGAGCCGGTTGATCGTGTCCTCGGTCGTCTCCTCCTCAACCTCTCGGGCGGCCTCGGAGAGGCTGCCGGTCATGGCCGCGGCGGTCCGGCCCCCCTGACTCGAATGCGCTTCGTCAATGATGATCGCGAAGCGTCGTCCCCGATGCTCGTCGCCGATCTCGTCGAGGATGAAACGGAACTTCTGGACCGTCGAGATGACGATCTTCTTACCGGACTCGAGGAATCGTCGCAGATCGCCCGCGTCCTCGGCGTGCCCCACCGTGGCGCTGATCTGGGCGTACTGCCGGATCGTGTCGCGGATCTGGGTGTCGAGGATCCGCCGGTCGGTGACCACGATGATGGAGTCGAAGACCTCCCCCTCGTCACCCGAGAGGCCGATGAGCTGGTGCGCGAGCCAGGCGATCGAGTTGCTCTTGCCGCTCCCGGCCGAGTGCTGGATCAGGTAGCGCCGGCCTGCGCCGCGCTCGGCGGCGTCGGCCAGCAGGCGGCGGACGACGTCGAGCTGGTGGTAGCGGGGCCAGATCTGGGTCTTCCGCTTCTTCCGCGTCGTCTCGTCCTTCGACGTGACGAGCTGCGCGTAGTTCTCCAGGATGTTGGCGAGGCTGTCCCGGCGGAGCACCTCGCGCCACAGGTAACCGGTCCGGATCCCGCCCGAGTCGGGCGGGTTGCCTGCGCCGTCGTTCCAGCCGCGGTTGAAGGGGAGGAAGCGCGACGCCTTCCCTTTGAGTTCGGTGCAGAAGCGCACCTCACCCTCGTCCACGGCGAAATGCGCCACGCAACGGCCGCACTCGAACAGCTTCTCGCGGGGGCTGCGGTCCTTCCGGTACTGCCAGACGGCGTCGTCCACCGTCTGCTTGGTGAGGTTGTTCTTGAGCTCGAAGGTGAAGACAGGGAGCCCGTTGACGAAGAGTCCGAGATCGAGCGCCCGCCGCGTCTCGTCCCGGCTGTAGCGAAGCTGACGGGTGACGGTGAAACGGTTCACCGCGAAGCGTGCCTGCGCCTTCGGGTTTTCCGCCGACGGTGTTCCGTAGAAGAGGTCGAGGGCGTGGGCGCCGTGCTTGACGCCGTGGCGGAGCACCTCGACGACGCCGCGCTTCGAGATCTCGCCTTGCAGCCGGGCGAGGAAGCGGCGTCTCGCCGGGCCGTCTTCGGAAAGGTCCAGCGATTCGGCGACGCGGGGCTGGGTCGCGCGCAGGAATGCGCTCAGCTGGGCGAGGTCAACGCAGTACTCGCGGTCATAGTCGTGCGGGTTCCCGCAGGTCCAACCGACCCCGCCGTAGCCGGCGGGGGGCTCCGCGACCGAGTCGGGGGTGCCCGGATCGCAGGGATGGCCGGTCAGCGCGGTGCAGATCAGGCGCTCGAGCCCGCGTTCGGAGGTGTCGGTGGTCACGCGGCCGGCGTCTCGGGAAGTGCCGCCGCCGCATTGCGCACGTCGAGTTTGCCCGTGACGACGTCGGAGATGAGCCGGGCGCGGTATTCGTTCAAGTGTTTGATCTGTCGGTGCGCAGCATCGGCCGCCGAACGGATGCCAGAGGTGCTATAGGTGATGCTCTCGACGATCAGGGCCTGTTCCGCGATCCCAGGAAAGCTGATTGCTCGCGTGGCGGTTGTCTGAAGATTCGTTCGTTGCCGTGTCGCACCGGTTGACAGGAAGTTGGACGCTCCCGCTGCGGTGGCGGTCAGTTGGTGCGCGACAAACTGAGGATCAACGCAGTCCGTGTCGAGCCGAAACCGAAAGCAGTCGGCCTTCACCATCGCGGGTAGGATTGTTGCAGGAGCCACACACGCACGACCGGAAGGGTGACGGTTGTCGCCCAATCCGGCGATCAGGAGGTCACCTGTTGCTACGGAGTGGTCTCCAAGGGCTGCGCAATGTTCTTCGGAGACGTAGGTGGCATTCTCTTCCTTGAACTCTCCGTGGCCGATGTTCTGAAGCCGAACTACCCTGACTCCGTTCGTGGTGTAGTGTGACGATTTGAGGCCGGAGCCGAAGGGGCCGTCGCACCGACTACGAGTTACCCGCCGCAGAGCGACCACCGTCCATGGCTCCGGCACCCGGCCCAGCCACGTCGCCCCGGAGTCCTTGTAGGCCGGAAAGGGCTTCCCGGTCTGGACGTCGATTTGGCCGGTGACGGCCTGCTGGACGATGGCTTGTTTTTGCTCCTCCAGAAGTGCGATCCGCTTCTCCTTCAACGTGATCGCACGCTGGATCCGTCGATCGGCGTCGTCGAGAAACCTCACAATGGCTGCTTGTTCGGTCGAGGGTGGACAGATGCACGGCAGATACTTGAAGTCGCCCCAATCAAGGTTCTGACGCAGACCAGAGCCGAGACCGTAGAACACCTTCTTCAGGTCGTAGCAATGCAGGAGCAAGTGTCCGTACTCACGTGTCATCGTCCCTGTAGTTTGGAAGCACATGTACGCGGAGGTGATGATTCCTAGTGTCTTGGCCAAGGCGAATCTGAGACTAGACCAGTCGTTCTGCAAATCAGTCGGCCGAACCACGATGTCTCCAGGCTCCACGATCTGGTACGTCTCAAACGAGGCCGGTACCAAGCCGTGCAGCGTGTGCGGTGGTTTAACCACCAGTCGTCCGTAGCTGAGCGATAGAACTGTTGACTCCCGCAGGCCGCTGTTGGGTATGTTCTTCTCCGCGTAGAAAGCTCTGCCGGGCTGACTGATCCAGTGGCTTGGGATCGTCCCCAGCCACTCCACCCCGGAGTCCCGGTAGGCGGGATACGGCCGGAGCCCAGCGATCAAACGTCCGAATCCTCCGGAACGAGCATCCAGACCGGCTTCAGTGGTAACTCCGCCTGGATCTCGGCCGGCAAGCGCTCGTAGCTCCGATAGATGGCCTCCACCAGGTCACGGCTGTCCCACAGCCGGACGCTGAAGTGACCCTGACGCGATTCCCGCTGTACCGCCTTGTTGAATCCGCCCCAACAAACCAGCAGGCCCTGATCCGCGGTGAACGGTTGGAGCGTTCCCTGGAGGGTCCGGTACACGGTGACGTCCGCCGGACTCTGCCCGGACTTCACCTGAACGCACAGGCGCGGCGCGTCGAGCCCGAGCGAGCCGCGGCCCGCGAGGATGTCCACACCACCGTCCGGCCCTGCCGGGGAGAGGCGCGTCACCCAGCCGTCCGCCTGGAGAACAGCGTCCACCAGCCGGGCGAGGGCGTGGCCGGAGAACCGCGACTGAATGCGCGCCACGATCTGATCGTGCGCTAACTGCGCGAGGTCCGTCGTTTCTGCGGGTGTTTCTGACGATCCGTCGGGGGTCGGGTCTAAGCCCACTTCAAGCCCTGGATCGGGTTTCCCGTCCAGGACGGCGGCCGCGCGGGTGGCGGCATCGTTTCGGGAGATGTTGCAGACCGTCATGAAGGCGCCGAAGGAATAGAGCAGGTCCTGACCGAACGCCGTGCGGGGCACGTCGGGCCGCACCCATTCGACAGGTCGGGTGTGGCGTTTCTCGTCGTTGACATCCGCGTACCGATACGGCCCCTTCACCCGGCCGATGGCGATCTGCGAGGTCAGCTTCCGTGGTAGAACCACGAGATCTCCGTCGCGCATCCTGTGCACGAAGGCCCACAGTTGTCCCGCGACGTTACTGCGCTTGCCCGCCTTTTCGTCGGGGAGCGCGTCGTTCACGGCCTTCGTTATGTGCCGCTTCTCCGTGGCTTTCGCGAGCGACGGCACGTTGCGGAAGCCGAGGATGGCCAAGCCCCCCTCTATGGCGGTTTCTTCGTCCTCACCGTGTCGGCCCGCCCGGGCGAGATACACCCTGCTCGTTGGAGTCACTATCCGTCTCCCACGTCGCCGCCGGCGACCGCAGCGCTGAGCCTATGCCGGCTCGTGTGTCCGGTCGTTCTCCAGCCGAACTCGCCGGCGGAGACCTCACATGTCACGCATGGCTCCGCCGGCCCTGTTCCGCCAGTCGACCGGACCCTCACCGCGGTCCCAAAGGGTGGCCAGGAAGGCGTCGGAAGGCCGCCGCTCTTCCATCCAGCGGCATCGGTGACGGACAATCCGGCATTCTCCGCGTCAATCCGGGCGCGGGCTTCGTGTATGAAGCGAACGGTGTAACACGCCTCGAGGGTCGCTCATTAGTCACTGGTCGGCACTTGGAATCCGCAAAATATCGGTAGCAGGATAGCCCATGCGCCGGCTTTCCCTGTTGCCGGCAAACGCTCCTCCGCCGGATGGCACTGTCGGCTGGGAGCACTGGTCTTCACGCTGCGAACACACTCTTCTCTGAGTCTCCGGCGGGAAATCTCGGGAACCGACACGGGTGCTGCCCTTCTGCGAAGCGATGGGTCGCCGCTGCGCCGCCACGCCGACGTGAGACGACATCTCGTGGATTCTGCGCAGCATTGGCCGCGAGGAGCGCATCGCCCAGTGGCGTGACCGCGCGCTCGAACGGCGCTTTTGCAGGCGAACTATCGTGTTGGGATCTGCGACTCGGATGTCACCTGCGGGGGTGTCGGCGAGGCTGGCGGTGCCCGCTCCTGGAGGCAATTCACGGTCAGTGTGATCAGGAGGGTCAAGGCGACGGCCCCAATCACGTGGAGACGCGCTTGCTGCTTCTCGATCGCGTGGACGCGTTCGTCGAGTGCCCTATCGGCCTTCTCCATTTTCTTGGAAAGGCCGGCGAGAGACTGCAACTCTCCGGCGATTCCAGTTACTACCGCAGGGTCGATGCCCTTCCGAGTAGCGCCGTTCTTTTTGAAGGCAGTCGTCCGGTCTAGGCTCGTGTACCAGATCAGAAACGCCGGCTGTCCGCGTTTGAGGTGGACTGGCACAGGACCGGCATTGAAGACCGCAAACGTCAGCTGACCACAATAGCCTGGATCTACATGAAACCCGGACACGTTAACCAGACCCCGGAACTTGGTTTTTGCTCGGATGGAGATAAACGCTAGCGCGTCAGCTGGCACCGAGACGACCTCTTCCGTAAGCAGAAAAGCGAACTGCCCGGGGGGGATAGTGAAGGCCTCTCCATTGCTTAGCTGCCGGATCGTGACCGCACTCGGAGCGGCGTCCTGATCGTGTGGTGACACATAGACTTCAGGACCGATGGCGAGCGTGTAGGCCGCACAATCGACAAGCTCAGGGACGAACGGATCAATCAAAGTGCCGAGTCGTTCTCTGAGGGTCTCCCCGCTCCAGAACGCGGATGTTCGCTCGGTCATCGCTCTGTTCTCCTTTGTTCCATATCATTGTTTCCCAGCGTCACCCGGTGATGGGACATAGCCGTGTGGCCCCGAGGAGGAACCGGCCCTATGGACATTGTCGGACACGGCATCGACTTGGTAAACATCGCCAAGATTCGGTGTTTGGTAGAGGACTCGCGCGATCCATTCGTTCCGCGTTGCTTCGTCCAAGCCGAACTGGATGAGGTCGGCGACGGAGTCAATCGAATCGAGCGCCTGGCAGGTCGATTCGCCGCGAAGGAAGCCGTGCTCAAAGCGATCGGGACCGGCTTCGGGGCGGGGGTCGCTTTCACCGATGTGGTGATCCGGCGCGCACCTGGCGCGGCACCCGAGGTCCATCTCTCGGGCGGCGCAGCTCAAGCCGCCAAGGCACTGGGAGTAACGGCCTGGCGGCTTAGCATTAGTCATGCCAGCGGACTCGCGATGGCGAGCGTTCTCGCACTCCGATTGGAAGCTCAACTGAGTCGATCATGATCCGCGACCGGACCCAGAAAGCTAATGCTCCGCGCGTCTAGGTCGATGCCAATTCGGCCGCCGCGCGCGGCGAGCACTGCGCGCCATACCTTGAAACCCTGCAGGATCGCCTGCTCCCATTCGCCGGTCGTGCATTGTTGCACCTCCAGATGGGACGTCATGTCCTTGATCGTGCGCAAGAGCTGACTGTCTAGAGCGGCCACGCCTCTGAGGAAATGGTGGCGACGGGCATACTCGAATGCCAGTGCTACCACACCCTCCTCAATGACTGCGGCGCGTCCGCCATCCTCCACCTCATCGAGTAGCGGTCGGCTCTTGCGCTTTCGCCGCAGCAACCCGCGCGTGATCGGCGACCATCCAAGTACGGCAGCGTAGGCTAGGTGAAAGACGTCGTGAAAGCGGTAACCGTCGGGATCGTACGCGTTGTCGGTAAGTTCGTCTCCAAACTCCTTGCCATCGACCAAGATCCGCACGTGCGGGTGCGTGCCCTTGTCGACCTCGAGGAGCTCTACTTCGAGCTGGCGCGGTAGCCGCTCACCGTCGGGGAGTCCCGCATCAAAGATCAGGGGCTCAGCACGACCGCTCGACCAGCGGTGTCTAACTTTGGCCAAGTTGGCCATAGCGATTCCTGACAACGATAGATTGAACTTACTGGCGACATTGGAGACATACCAAAGTAGGTCGCCCAATTCCTCCGACACGCGCTCCTTGAACAGCCGATGTGCCTCGCCGTCACGTAGGTGTTTCTTGTACTCGCTGAGCAATTGTCCGGTCTCCCCAGCAAGGCCAAGCATGGGAACGATCAATGAGGAGATTTCATCTTTCGTTGGCACACGATCAGTCTGCAGCGCACCCTTTTGGTAGCTGTCGAAATCCATGCGTGTCTCCTTCGGTGTCACGTGGCCGCACGTCCATGTACTGCGGTCTGGCAGATCTTTTGGTTGAGGTTCCATTTGGGCGGGTAGAAGAACTCGATGGGCTCTGAGGTTGGTAGAAACCGCTGTTTGATTCGAATACGACCAGTCCTCCCCGCAATCTCGGGGTGTGCCACACGTGCGTATTTGTCGATCTCACAGAACAGATTCTGGCAATCGATGAGCTGGAGGCGGCGGCCCCAGAGCGATTGAAAGTCGAGGTCTAGTCGTTCGAACTCTTGTTCCTGAAGATCAGTCATCAGCCGGATGAGCTCGGGCTCATTGAGTCCGCCAGTATCGACGAAGCATTTACGGAGACCGTCGCGCGCTCCCGGTCCCGGCACGACGAAATCCATTTCACTGAAATCAGTGATTTCGCTGTAGTTGATGTCCGTGATGAACTGGTAGGCCAAGAAGTCGCCGATGGTCGGGTAAGAACGCAGCTTCTCGAATCCCTCTTGCATGGTCCGAGTCTGCGTCAACTGATCGGCAACCTGATCTGCCATCATTCGTTCGAGCAAGAGCAGATGGTTTTGATGCTTGGCGAATCGTCCGAACGCCCGTTGTCCTGGTGGCATGATGTAAGCGGCCGAGTAGATACGGCGTCCAGTTTGCCGCGCCCGGTCAAGTGCAGCGTTATAGGTTACGAAGCGATAATCTTCGAATGTGATTGGTCCGATCGTACTTTCCAGAAACTCCCACGTATCGATCTTGTTGAACAGCTTGAACAAGAGGATTCGAAAGAACACCTCGCGGGGCGATGTGGGCAAGTCATCACGGTAGATTACATTTCGAATGAGGTACTGACTGACCCGATCGGAGGCACGGTAGGCATTGGTGAACTTGTAGGTCGCCAGCACTGGATTATCCGTCCATGGAGGTGCCTCACCGCGCACACGACGGAAGAAAATGGCTTGCCGTTCAGCGGCGAAACGCCAATAGCTCCCATAGACGTCGGAAACCGCGGCTGGCTTCAGGTGGTGCAAGATGACCGGCGATGGTGCAACCGATAGTGGCGTGCGCCGATTGGCGAAGGGCAGTTTCATTTGCCGCCCGCTAGCCGCGCTGGGAAAAGGCTTCGGCGATTTGCGCCGTGACTGCTTTCGGAGAAGCGTGCGTGGTTTTGCGGTCGAGCCGGTGTCCCCGTGGGCCCAGCGGGGCCTGTAGCATCGGACACAACGGTTGCGGGTGGTGAGACGAGCGCTTCAGAAGCCGCGACCAGGGGCTCAAGATCGATATCGCTCTTGTTGATCCTCTCGAGCTTTGCGACACCGACCATGACGTTGAGGCGCGCGGGTGACATCCCCATCTCTTGGGCCATGAATGCACTGAGCCGCGTCAAGCCAAGGTAGTTCCCATAGGCTTTGTCGAAAATCTGTTGAGTGGCGTAAAAGGCGTTGGTAACGAGCCCTGCTGGAGTGGGCGCGAAGCTCACTTGTTGGAGACAAGGGAAACCCAGCTGGGCGCTGCCGACATGGTCTCGACCTGGATCAAAGGTGGTTGCTTGAAGCATCGAGCGGCGCACACCCTTTCGAGTGTTGAATTGGGACAGAATCCACTCCAGTTGATTGCCGTCGCACGGGCCACGCCCGTACATGACCATGCGCTCAAAGTACAAACCGCGGCCATTGGCCCGTCGATTCATTGCCTGCCACCGTGGAAACGTCTCGCGATAGAGGGCGAAGAGGCGGTTTCGGTCGCCGCGAGATATCCGCCACACGCTCTGTGGAAAGATCGTAAAGGCCACACTCTCAACCTTGTTATAGCCCTTTCTCTTGAGCAGATCATCGAGCGCTGCGCGCACGGTAGGGTCTTCTGTGGCCTGACCGTTCGGATCGAAACCGCTCAGGCTTAGGATCAATGGCGCGACCTCCGTGCCGGATCCACGGAGCACATGGAGCAAGAGTCGCGCCCAAGCGCGCGAGAGGTTTGTATCGTCGATCATCACTGGCGGCGACGCCGGTCTGGTCCCCCTACTCATCCGGATCGTCCTCAAGATGCCGGTATCGCGCGAGACCCACGTAGCCGGACCGCTCGTCGTTCTGGACCGGGGCGATGCGTACAAAGACGGCCCATTCGCCGGAGACTGCCTGGAAGACGCCCGGTTTCGTCGCCCGGAAGAGCCGTCCGGCTGTGAGGTCTCGCTCAAATGCGAGTCCGCCGCCGCTGGTCTCGGTACCTGGAGGTAGGAGAAGCAGTGTCCTTACCTCAGCATCCAACGTGGGGGCCGTGCGATGGTGATCTGTAACGATCAGTGGCCCGGACGTCGACGTACCCAAGATTCGCTTTCGGAGCGCCTGGGGTGGCACGCGTCGCAGGGCACCGGCGCGAGCGTGCGGCAGCATGTTCACGCTGGCCGAGAGGTGGGTAATGAGTGTCGCGTAACCGACGCCGAACTCGCAGGCGATGGTGAAGATCTGTGAGGCGGTCGCGGTTTCCGGCGTCCAACCCCGAACCGAGAAGGCACGGCGCAGGCCAGTTGTCGGCATGAGGATGAAGCCAGCAAACGTGTCGGCCAGGAACTCCTTTGGATCCTCCCACGGCTGCACCTCGGCATTCTCGCGAAGTTCATCGATCGACGAGCCGTGACCGAACACATGGTGACCGAGCTCGTGCGCACAGTTGAAGGCGCGCCGCGGCAGGGGCCGTAGAGCCGAGATATGGATCCGGGGTGGGCGGCCGCGCTGATACATCCCTTCCATATTGATGTTGTTGAAACGGACCACAATGCCGAGTCTCTCGCACAACCCGTAGATGCAGATTGGTTCGGCCTGACCGAGCTTGGCTTCGGCACGCGTGGTTGCGGCGGACTGCAGTGCTTGGAGCGCGAGGGTGCGGCGGCTGAAACCGGGCTTGACGGTGCGCAGCGCGTCTTTCAGCGATCTCACAAGGTTGTGTCGGATTCGTGGCGCATCGCGGCTAGCAACCTGAGCAGGTTCTCCAGGTCGTCTGGCTTGAGTTTGGCGAGTTCGCGTGCGGCCAGCTCAAGCCGCGGATCCTGAACATCGGCTGTTTCAGGCGCTTCGCCGAGGAGCCAAGCCACACTCACGTCGTATATCTCCCCAAGCCGCGCGACTTCGTCGGCCGACACGCGGCGGTTGCCCGCCTCGATCTCACTTACAGAGGGGCGATGCAGACCGAGCATGCGGGCCACATGGCCTTGTGACAGGCCGGCGAGCTTTCGCGCCTCTCTCAGGCGTTCGGCAACCTGAGCGCGCCTCGCGGAATCTGGCTTCGGCATGCTCACGCTGCTTCTCGCTCGCCTTGCTTCCTGACCAAGTCGCAAACGAAGACCGCCGTCTCGTCGATGGAACGCGGGAGTTTCGTGGTTTCATCGACGAAGATGTTCACATCGTTCGGGATAGTCACGCCGATCTCGGCCGCAAGCATCGTGGTGGCCACGGGCCAGACCTTGCTGTCGAACTCGGGCAGGTTCTCTACCGGCTTGGTGGCGCCCGTCAGGGGCGGGCATTCAAGACCGCTATCAGTCTGAATCTGGCCCAGAACAGCGATCAACTCTCCTTTGACTACGGTGGAGTCCATAAGGCACCTCCTTTGGGCGATGGCCTAACGAGTGGTAATATAATCTTACCACTCGAACGAGTCAAGCCAGCACACGGCCTCCTGACGATGCGGCCCCGCCGGGGGCGGGATGTGCATTGCCGTGACCGGCTTCTCCGCAGCGACCGTCTGCGCCCGCGTCCAAGGGACGGTACGCGACGTGGCAAGGCGGAGCGCTATCGGGGCGGGTTTCACGCCCCCGCGCGATGCCGACCCGAGGTCGCGTTCCAAGCCGGCGGTGCCAACGGCTGGGAAGCGTTCTGTTGCCGCCTCGCCGAAGGGATTCTGCGCTACCCGCGTCCGGCGTTGAGGACTGCTCCTTCCCGCTGGTTCGCTGCGCGCGGGCGAACCAGTGGGTTAGCAGGGCATCCGGCTCGGGTTCGGACCGAAGCTACCGCCGTGCCCCCCTAGCTACGGACATGCCCCTTGGGTCTCTCCGTCGTTCCGGGCTCGGACTTCGCCCATGACGCGGATGCCGGCGAAACTCCTCGCGGGGGAACAGCCGCCTTCATTTGGGGCGCTTGTCGTTGCCACTCGCCGGGCGCTTCGCGCGACCGGCGAACCGGCGCAGAATCGGATCCGAGTACTCGCGGGAGTTGAACCAGCGGCGCAATTCCGCTCCAGGCATTCCGGCGATTTCCGCGCTGAGTCCATCCCGGATTTTGCGCATACTCGCCACACAGTCGAAGTCCTCCCGCTTCCTTTCTGGATCATTCTTCATCGGAAAACTCCCACGGGGACTGGATCGTAACCGGCTGGTACCCCATCTCGCGGTTCACCGCGTCGAAGATCTGGATGCGTCGCTGGTTGACGATGTGCCTGAAATTCCAGCTCACCAGCGCATCCGCCCCGGAGACCGTGGCGAGGGCGATGTGGAGGGCGTCGGCGTCCATCCGGCCGGTAAGGGCGCCTCGATTAATGTAGCGCCGGGCGAGATCTTGCACCGCTTCCGGGAGTTCGAGCAGCTCCGTGTGGGTTGGGGGCACGGCGTCGAGTACCTGCCGAACTTGGGCGGGCGCCCTTGCGAGCTCCTCAAGCAGTACCGGCGAGAGAAGGAGAGTCAGTTCGCCACGCGTGAAGCGTTCGACCAGTTTCCGTGATGCGTCTCGGAATGGCTCGTCCTCACATCCCCCGATCACCGAGGTGTCCACATAGATACGCCGCTTCCCGTAGGGCGCGCGCAGTTCGGCCACCATCAGGCCCTCGAGGAGACCCTCGGTCTCCCGTTCCAGCGCCAGGATGTCGGCCCCGATCTCCTCGAGCGTGCGCATCGGTTGCGGCTTGTAGAAATAGCGGTTGAAGCTGATCTCGTAGCCGACCTTCACCGCCTCCGGCCGGTACCAGGCGTCCGCAGCGTAGGGCAGCACCTCCCGCCGGAGGAACGCCTCGATTCCGCCCTCCTTCAGCAGTGCAATCTGCTCTGTATCGCGCAGATCGCCGTCCGGCTCGTACTCCACCACAGCCCGCTTGCCGCCGACGATCGCCTTGAAGCGGCCGCGGAGCGGGTCGGGTTCCGTCCCCCTTTTGTGGATCTTGCGGATGACCGGGGGCGCGTTCTCGCCGCGCTCGCCGTCCTCCTTCAGGCGCTTGATCTCGGCGGCCTTGTAGGCGCGGCCGGGGTCCGCGCCCCTGACGCGGAGCGGACGGTCGACGGTTACCTTCCAGTAGCCGAAGGCGGCGTTCTCGAAGATCCGGCTCTCCTCCGTCTCCTCGAACGCAAGGAACGTGTCGCAGATGCGGGCGATGTCCTCCTCCGACAGCTCGCGGTTCTTCTTGCCCAGGTTCTTGCGGAGCGGCCGGAACCAGCCGGTGGCGTCGATCAACTGCACCTTGCCCTTGCGGTGCTCCGGCTTGCGGTTCGTGCAGACCCACACGTAGGTCGCGATCCCGGTGTTGTAGAAGAGGTTCAGCGGGAGGGCGACGATGGCTTCGAGCCAGTCGTTCTCGATGATCCAGCGGCGGATGTTGCTCTCGCCCTGTCCCGCGTCGCCGGTGAAGAGCGAGCTGCCGTTGTGGACCTCGGCGATCCGGCTTCCGAGGGGTGTGTGTTCCTTCATCTTGGAGAGCTTGTTGACGAGGAACAGGAGCTGGCCGTCGCTCGAACGGGTGACCAGCGAGAACTCGGGATCGCCCGCGTGTTCGATGACGAAACGGGCGTCCCGCATGTCCTTCTTCCCGCCCATCCGTTCGAGATCTGTCTTCCAGCTCTTGCCGTAGGGCGGGTTCGAGAGCATGAAGTCGAACTCGCGGGCGCCGTAGGCGTCGTTCGCGAGGGTGGAGTGGGCGGGGCCGCCCACGAGGTTGTCGGCGGCGGCGCCCTCTCCCTTCAACAGGAGGTCCGCCTTGCAGATGGCGTAGGTCTCCGCGTTGATCTCCTGCCCATAGAGGTGGGTGGAGACCTCCTTCCCGCGTTCGGCGGCGAGTTCCTGCAGGGTCTCCTCCCCGACCGTCAGCATCCCCCCGGTGCCGCAGGCGCCGTCGTAGAGCAGGTAGGTGCCCGAGGTGATCCGGTCGGCGACTGGGAGGACGACGAGCTTCGCCATCAGCTTCACCGCGTCGCGCGGGGTCCAGTGTTCTCCCGCCTCCTCGTTGTTCTCCTCGTTGAAGCGGCGCACCAGCTCCTCGAAGATGGACCCCATCCCGTGGTTGTCCAGCCCGGGATGCCGGACCGAGCCGTCGCTGTTCCGCACCGGATCGGGGCTCAGATTGACGTCCGGGGAGGTCAACTTCTCGATCAGCCCGCCCAGCGCGTCGCCGTCCGAGAGACGGGGAATCTGGTTACGGAACTCGAAGTTGTCGAGGATGTCCTGGACATTCGGCGAGAACCCGTCGAGGTACGCCTCGAAGTCGGCGCGGAGCCGCTGGCGGCTGGCGCGCGCCTTCAGGTCGCGCATCGTGAACCGGGAGGTGTTGTAGAACGCCTGGCTGGCGGCTTGGCGGAGAGCGTGGTCCTGCTCGACGACCCCGACGGCGTCGAGCGACGCTTTCAGCTCGAGGACGTCCTGCTTGGTGTCTTCGAGCACCGCGTCCAGCCGGCGCAGGACTGTCATCGGGAGGATGACGTCGCGGTACTTGCCACGGACGTAGAGATCGCGGAGGACGTCGTCGGCGATGCCCCAGATGTAGTTGGCGATCCAGTGCAGGTTGGGGCTCGTCATGGCGACCGGCGGAGGGCAGGGCCCCGCGACCACACGCGGGGAGGCCACCCGAAGGCGGCGGAGGATAACGGCTCGGCCAGATGCCCCGCAGCTTCTGCGGCCGTTCGCTCCGCGGGACGGGCTGACGGGAGCGGTGTGGATGCGCTCAGCCGGAGGTTTTCGCTGCGCTGGGGCGCAGCGGTGCCGGTCTGAAGACCGGCGCTCCCGGCTCCCGGCGCGCGGGCCGGCTGCCCCCGGGCTTGGGGTTGTCCCGGCGCTGGTGGGCCTTCGGGGGCGGAGCTCCTGTCACTAATCGGGTCTCCGGAGGCGGAGCTCCTGTCATTAGTCGGATCTCGGGGCGGGAGCTCCTGTCACTAATCGGGTCTCGGGGGGCGGAGCTCCTGTCATTAGTCGGCTCTCGCGGTGGGAGCTCCTGTCACTAATCGGATCTCGGGCCGGGAGCTCCTGTCACTAATCGGGCCTCCGGGGGCGGAGCTCCTGTCATTAGCCGGATTTCGGGGGCCGGAGCTCCTGTCACTAATCGGATCTCGGGGCCGGAGCTCCCGTCACTAATCGGGTTTCCGGGGGCGGAGCTCCTGTCACTAATCGGATCTCGGGGCCGGAGTATCCGACCCGGGGCCGGGCTGGCGGTTCCTACCGCCGCACGATGTGCGGGAGTAGCGTTTCCCGGTCGAGATCGGCGCGCCGCGCAATCCTGGGGGTGATGGTCAGGA
>JAPPKV010000317.1 GCA_028819775.1 Gammaproteobacteria bacterium
CGGCCTCGTGACCGAGAACGCCGTTAGGCATTCTCGATCGCGCCCTTTGGGCGCGCCGGGACGCCACAAGGGCGTCCCCTACGGCAGTCGCGTCGTCGAAGTACCAGGTCGACGGGTGGTAGGACAACGTCCAGCGGTTGTCCCAGCCCCAAATGCCGGACTCGGTGACGTTCTTCAACCGCGTCGAGACCACCACCGGATGTGGCGCCTGCCCGACCGTACCGATAGTCCACAAATTCTCCGCAGCGGCCTCGAGCAGCGTCTTGGCGGCCTTGGTCCGACGCTCCTCCGTGGTCGCCTCGCGCAACTGGTCTCCCCAATACTGTAGGTTGCGGACCAGCGGCGGCGGTTCCTCGCCGAGTTCGCCCTCGGTCTGGTAATGCCTCGCCCAGTGGTTCCACATGGCGATATCCCATCCGGACCGGTGCGGATAGAACCAGTCCGGCACCAAGGGAAAGAGGATGTCGGTCACCTTGTCCGCATGCCAGAGCGTCATCTGCATCTTGTTCGCCTGTGCCCGTTCCGACTGCAGGCTCCGCTCCACCGACTTCAGGCGCATGTCGACGCCGACTTCGCGCCAGTAGTCGCGTACCAGTTCCATGGTGATCGCCTTCGGGGTCTCGAAGTCGAGGTACTCGAAGGTGATCGTCAGCTTCGTGCCGTCCGCGTACTCCCGTAGTCCGTCGCCGTCCACGTCGTGCAGCCCAAGTTCGTCCAGCAGCGCGCGGGCATATTCCGGGTCGTAGCGGATGTGCGCCTGTGCGAAGCGGTCCTCGTACCAGCGACTCGAAGGATGTGCCGTCACCTGGCTCGGCACCCCGCGTCCGAAGTAGATCACCTCGTTCATCTGATCCCTGTCGATGGCGTGGGAGAGCGCGCGGATGAACCGGCGCTCGCCCTTGCCCCACAGCAGATCCCGGTACTTCGGATCGTCGTAGTTGTAGTTCGGCTGGATGGCCACGTCGCTGATGTGCACGCGGTGCCAGATGTGGACCTTGTTGAGCCCCTTCACCTCGCCGAGCTTGAGCAGCGGAATGTCCTGCGTCTTCAGCGCAAACGCCGCGAAATCGAGCTGGCCGGTGGCCGCCTGGAAGGCAATCATCTGCGAGTTCTCGAGCAGGATGATCGCGTCGATGGCGTCTATGTAAGGCAGCTGATTGCCGGCCGGGTCGATCTTGAAGTAGTACGGGTTCCGTTCCAGGCGCATCTTGGTCGGCGTTCGCTGCACCACCTTGTATGCCCTCAAGGTCGGTACCCTGACAGCCTCCTCGTTCCCCCAGCCGCGGTACGCCCCGTACATCGCCATCCAGGTGACGAAACCTTTTTCCTCCACCAAGGCGGCAAGCTCCTCCCGATCCCGGAACGCCGGGTGGTACTGCTTGAAGAAGTGCATGGGATCGACGAAGTGGCTGCCGTACTGGGCGAAGAAGTTGGCGAACATGGGGTTGGGTTCGGGGAAGCGGTATTCGAAGGTCAGATCGTCGATCTTCACGAACTCGCAACCCTGCACCAGCCGATACACGATCGGCGACATCTCCGGATCCATCCAGACGTGCACCAGACGAAACCAGAAGTCGTCCGCCGTTAGCGGCACGCCGTCGGACCACTTCACGCCCGGGCGCAGCCGTACCGTGGTGACGCGGCCGTCTTCGCTCAAGCTCCAGGACTCGGCCAGGTTCGGCAGGACGTTGCGCATGTCCGCCGACAACGTCAGCGCATGTTCCCAGTTGAAGAACTGCCAGCTGTCCCAGATGGGTATCCGCGCCGTTCCGCCGTATTTGCCGATGGATTTGTAGGGCTGGATGACGACCGGATCATCCGGCAGGCGTTCCTGCACCGACGGCAGGTCGCGATCGTCGAGGTAGGGACTCTGAGCGAAGCGAGCGATGCCCACCTCGCTGGCAGTCTTCGGCGGCTGGTACCACGCTGCTGGCCAGTCGTTGTCCCGCGGGTGCGCGGCAACGGCGATCAGTGCCCCGACCGCGACGCCGGCGCGCGCTCGGTACGACCTCGTCATGGGGTTTCCCGACCCACGACCCGCGAAACCCCCTGCTCCATTAGGAGAAAGGCCCCTCCATGAACTGCGATGCTCAACGCGACCCATCATGGCGGGTGGCTCGTACCGGCGTCAACAAGTCCCCAGCCACCCTTGGCTGCCGCATACAATGGACTTCGAATCCGCTCCGAGGGCAAGCCACACATGCGAACAATCCTCAACGCAACCGTCTTCGCCGTCCTTTGCGTCCGCGCCATAGGCGCGACCGTCGGGAGCGCGACCGAGCCGCCGATCTCGGGGCCCTGCGTCGGCCTTGGGGACATCCGGCTGCCGGATGCGGAAATCACGACCGTCGAATCGGCGGACAGTCCGGTTGCGCACTGCAAGCTGACCGGCACCATCGGCCGGGAAATCGGCTTCTCCGTCTGGCTGCCGGCGCAATGGAACGGCGCCTTCATCATGGGTGGCGGCGGCGGATTCGTCGGCAACATCCAGAACCAGGCCCTTGGCTTAGGCGTGCTGCAACGCGGCTATGCGACGGCTGGCACCGACACCGGCCATCGGAACCAGGGCATCGACGGATCCTGGGCGCTGAACAATCCCGAACGGCTGGTCAACTACGGCCATCTCGCCGTGCACCGCGTGACGGCGGTCTCCAAGCACATCGCCGAAAGGCACTACGGCGCGATGCCGCAGCGATCCTATTTCGCCGGGTGCTCGAACGGCGGCCGCCAAGCGCTGATGTCCGCCCAGCGCTACCCGGAGGACTTCGATGTGATCCTGGCCGGCGCCCCGGCGCACGACTTCGGGGGCGTGGCAGCCGCGTTCCTCGACGTCACCCGGCACATGTATCCATCCATGGACGACCTCTCCGCACCCCTACTCTCGGTCGAGGATCGGCAAACGCTGGCCAATGCGGTTCTCGCCCGGTGCGATGCCGAGGACGGTCTCGAGGACGGCATCCTCAACGATCCCCGGGACTGCGACTTCGATCCGGACAGCCTCGATCTGGACCCGGAGAAAATCGCCGCCATCCGAGCCGTCTACGAGGGGCCCGCCGCCCCGGATGGACGGATCCACGTCGGCTGGCCCTTCGGCGGCGAGGATGCACCCGGTGGCTGGGGCGGCTGGCTCGCGGGGTCCGGCCAGCAAGCGCCGAACTTCCCGCCGTCGCTGGCGTTCGGCTTCGGCGTCGAGGTCATGCGCCACATGGTGGAACACGATCCCGATTGGCGCTACGAGGGTTTCGATTTCAGCGGCTTCCGGCATCGCTTCCGAACCGCAGCCGCGGCCTTGAGCGCTACCGACCCGAACCTCGACGCTTTCCGCAATAACGGAGGCAAGCTACTGATTTATCACGGCTGGTCGGACGCCGCCCTATCCGCACTGGCGAGCATCGACTACGTCGACGCCGTCTACGCCCGGGACGAATCCGCCCGCGACGACGTGCGCCTGTTCCTGATGCCGGGCGTCCTCCACTGCGCCGGCGGCCCTGGACCGTGGGTTGTGGACCTCATCGAAGCGGCGGAACAGTGGGACGAAACAGGCACCTCACCGGATACGTTGGTCGCCGGTTTTGCGGAGGGCGGCGGCGCCCGCCCCTTGTGTGCGTATCCGAGTCGCGCCGCCTACATTGGCGGCGACAGTCGCGAGCCATCGAGTTTCGAGTGCCGCTGAGGAACGATCTTCGCGATGCGGGCAACGCCAACGAGACACGGATCAGTTGCCGAGCAGCGCATCGCACATCCCATCGAGCGGCACGGCAGCAACATCATCGGTCAATGGGTACGCGTTGCGCGTCCGGCAAACCACGGAGAGCGATTCGACCGCATCGACGGGCATCACGTTCAGGACCTTGCGCAACGAAGCGGCATCCCGGGATCGAGGCCTTTCCGTCCATTTGGCGTCGGCGAGATGGAACCTACCGGCGCGGTGCACCAGGAAATCGGCCTCTCGGGACCGGTCTTGCCAGAAGAAAAGGTCCCAGCGGCCATGTTGATTGGTCTGCGACCTTCGAATTTCGGCGCACACAAGTGTCTCCCAAAGCGCCCCGGCCAGCGGCGTGACCCGCAGATCGTCGACGCTGTAGACGCCGCATAGAAATGCGGCAAGCCCTGCGTCGCGCACATACAGCTTCGGACGTTTGACCAGCGTCGTTGTGGGATTGCCGTACCAAGGTTCGAGAAGGACGAGCTGATGAGACGCTTCGAGAACCCCCAGCCACGACGCCAGCGTCGAACCGCCAACGCCGATGTCCCGGGCAAGATCCGACCGGTTGAGTAGCTGGGCGGACCGCAGCGCCGAAGCGCGCAGGAACCGCTCGTAGTCGCGCAGACTCGAAACCTGCAGAAGCTGGCGAAGATCCCGTTCCAGATAGGTGGCGACATAGGATTGCAGGAATCCCCGAGCATCGATCTCCCGGTCCTCGTAGAGTTCGGGAAAGCCCCCCCGGACCAGGAACTCCTCGACCGCGAGATCGGGGTAAGCCGCCTTTGCTTCGGCGAACGTCAAGGGCTCGAGCTCCAGGATGTCTGCACGGCCAGCGAGCGAGTCCGAAACCGATCGCATCAACCGTAGCGGCTGTGAGCCGGTCAGCAGGAATGCACCATTGCGGCGATCGGCGTCGACCACGGTCTTGAGATGGCGGAACAACCCGGGTGCGTATTGAACTTCGTCGACGATGACGGGTGGCGAGTGTCGGGCAAGGAACGATCCCGGGTCCAACTCCGCCTGTTCCGCCTCGCTCGGCAGGTCGAGGCTGACGAAGCCATGGTCGGGGAAGAGCCGGCGCATCAAGCTCGTCTTGCCGGTCTGCCGCGCACCCGTCAATACCACCACGGGACGTGTCGCGGCACGTTGCCGGAGCAGATCTTCTATCTGACGGTCAACCCACATTGGTAAAATTGTACGATGGTGTCGAACATTTTGCACACTTGACACGCTCGAATCTTACCGTGTCCTCTATCGTGGCAGCGGCGGGAGACCTCAATCTTGAATCTCGAAACGCCATACCTGATCTTCCTCGGCGACGCCAAGGACGGGCTGGCAGCGAAGACCGGCCAAGGCATCGTCGACTGGCGACCGGAAGCCGTCATGGGGCAACTCCGTCTGCCGGGGTGCCGGGCGGATCTCGGTGTCGCCGACCTATCGATCCAACAAGCCGCCGATGCCGGCGCCAAGACCTTCCTCATCGGCGTGGTCAACCCGGGCGGCGTGCTACCCAGGCATTGGCAAGGCGTGATCGTCGAGGCATTGGAGGCCGGCATGGATGTCGCCAACGGGCTTCATACGCCGCTGGATAGCATTCCCGAGATCGCCGAAGCAGCCCGCCGGTCGGACCGGAGACTGCTCGAGGCACGGCGTCCCGTGGGACCTTTCCCCGTCGCGTCGGGACGCAAGCGCACCGGCAAACGCCTCCTGACCGTCGGGACCGATTGCTCGGTCGGCAAGAAATACGCCGCACTCGCCATCGAACGGGAGTTGACCGCCCGGAACGTCGCCGCCGACTTCCGCGCCACGGGGCAGACCGGCATCCTCATCGCGGGGTCCGGCATTCCCATCGACGCCGTTGTCGCGGACTTCGCGGCCGGTGCCGCCGAGACGCTCTCGCCCGACAACGATCCCGACCACTGGGACGTCGTCGAAGGTCAAGGTTCCCTGTTCCATCCTTCCTTCGCCGGCGTGAGCATCGCCCTGCTGCACGGCACCCAACCCGATGCCTTCGTGGTCTGTCATGAACCAAGCCGGACGACGATGCGCAACGTCGATGCGCCGATCGCCGGCATCGACGCCGTCATCGAACAGACGATTGCGCTCGGCCGATTGACGAATCCCGCCGTACGGTGCGTCGGCATCGCCCTGAACACGTCGGAACTCGATGCCGCAAGCGCGAGCCAAACCATTGAGCAAGCTCGCCGTCGGTTCCGGGTGCCCGTCTGCGATCCGGTTCGGCACGGTGTCGAGGTGATCGTCGACGAGATGCTGTCGTGAGAATCACGGCCGCCATCGAGTCCTGGCCCATCGCCCGGCCGTTCACCACCGCCCGGGGCACCAAGCAAACGGCTCGCGTGGTCGTCGCCACGGTCACCGACGGCAACGTCAACGGCCGGGGCGAATGCGTCCCCTACCCTCGCTACGGTGATGACCCTGAGGTCGTCGCCGGGACGATCAACGCTTTCCAAGGGCCGTTCGACAGACGCGAGCTACTCGATGCCCTGCCGGCCGGACCTGCCCGCAACGCCATCGACTGCGCACTGTGGGATCTCGAAGCGAAGCGCTGCGGACAGCCGGCCTGGCAATTGGCCGGCGTCCCGAAACCCGTCGACATCCCCACGGCATTCACCCTGTCATTGGATCCGCCGTCCGCCATGGGACACCAGGCGACGGTCGAGCATTGGCGTCCGCTGCTCAAGGTCAAACTCGGGTCTGAGGACGTGGCCGCAGACGTCGAAAGACTCCGTGTGGTGCGCGCCAACGCTCCCGGCGCGCGGCTGATCGTCGATGCCAACGAGGGCTGGAGCTTGGCAGCACTCGCCGAGTTTGCGCCCGTAGCGGCCGCACTCGGCGTGGAACTGATAGAACAGCCGTTGCCAGCGGGTGAAGACCAGGAACTGGCTGGGTTTCAGTCACCGGTTCCCCTCGGTGCCGACGAGAGCATCCGCGACGGTTCGAACGTGTTTGCGCTGGCGGCGAGGTACCAAGTCGTCAACATCAAGCTCGACAAGACGGGAGGTTTGACGCGGGCGCTGACACTTGTGGACGAGGCACGCGAACTCGACCTCGCCATCATGGTCGGCTGCATGGTCGCCACCTCGTTGTCGATGGCACCTGCGCTGCTGCTGGCCGGACGGGCCCAGGTCGTGGACCTCGATGGACCCGATCTGCTCGTCGCCGACCGGGTGCCCGGCCTCCCCTACGTCTCGGGCTGCGTTTCCTACTCTGCCGCAGTCTGGGGTTGACGTCCGAAGGTTGGCGTCGGGACACAAGCGAGTCAGCCGTTACTCAATACATTACAGGAGCGTCCGTGCGAGACCTCCAAGCACCAAATTGAAGCAGGTTGACCTGACAACGCAAACTCCTCAGATGTGGCTCTTGAGGGACTAAGGAGACCAGATGGACTACCGAACGCGACCCACCCCAATCAACGGGCGACGGTCGCTCTATACGCTATTGATCGCTGCACTTCTGGCATGCCCTTCATCGGCGCAGAAGCCGCCCCCTGCCAAGGACTCTCCCGACGACATGCTCTATGGCCTGGACCGCGCCTACGTCGAACAGCGCGTGGCTGCGTTCACCTTTGACGAGCCGTTGCCGACGCCGATACTCGCGTGGTTCTCATTGACGGACAATTTCCCCTACGACCGGGATTTGGCGGACAGCTTTCATCCTGCCGATCGCGAGTTGCTCCACGTTGTCGTCGCGATCCCGTGGGCGACATCCGCCCGCGAAGCGTCTGCTCCAATCGCCCAACAACTGTGCGACGTTGCCGACGACGACGTCGTCCGGCGCGGTCGGTTGATGAGCGATGCCATACGGACCGAGTACGCGGCTTTCGCTGGGCTGATCGGCACCTTGCTTGGGCGGCTGACTCCGGACGGCGCCAAACGCGTCGACGCCCTGGTCGCCGAGCACTGGAGGGACGACGCGCCGACGAACACCCTTGTGGATTGGGAGTCGTTGGCGATGGATACGCCCGCGATCGTCGAAGGACGAACTGCGGGATTGTGCCCGACCGAAGAGTCCGACGTCCGTGTGAACACCCCGCCGTGGCTAGACCAATCGACACACGGGAAAACCCAATGAACTTCAGGACGTTACTCGCGGCGACTACTAACCGCTTTATCGGCCCCTCCCGTCTGAGCCTATTCGGTGCATTGCGATCTACAGAATAGGCTTCAACCGGGCACGCGCAAGCGGCTGCGTGCTACGCGTCAGCGCGGCTCGTCGCGCCGGCGGGCCAACTCCCGGCGAATCGTCCGCACGTCACCTATGTCCTTGTCACGACCAAGAATCTGCTTGTTGTGGAGCATGTCGTCGAGGGACAGAAACGCGACCTCCCGTCCAAAGACATGCGTTTGAAGGCGGCGTTCCCACGCCGCCCCGAACTCCAACCCCGAGACAGCGGTTAGGACGTCGATTCGTCGGGGTGGAACACCGAACTGGACCGTGAGCCCGGTCGTTCCGAAATCCTCGGCGGCAACATCGAGATCGTCCAGCGGCGCGCCGAAAGCGGTGAGCGCGGCGTACACCCGATCAGCGTTCTCGGGACTCGGCAAGACCCACACATCCAGGTCTCCCGTCGCTCTCGGCATCCCGTGTGCCGCGAGCGCAATCCCACCAACCACCAGGAACCGGACATCGTGTTCGAGCAGAACATCGATCAGATCAGTGAAATCGGGATTCACCTCTCCCCGTGGTTCCGGACGATCTTCAGAGGCCAATCGCGCCTAGGAATGTCCCGGACCTCTTTGTCGGCGACCGCCCAGCAGGTCTCGGTCACCTCGGTGACGACGGCAAGGCACTCCTCGACCGACAGATCGGCGAGAAACCCGTCTTCCGGGCACTCGCCGGAGCGGTATGCGCGAATCGGCCAATCCCGGCGCGCTGCGCGTCGCGCCTGTCGATCAAGATCGTCGCATGGCATGTCCGCACCTTAGCGCTGGCGTTTGGGATGTCAACCGCACAACGGCACACGGCACAACGGCTACCGTAGGGACATGGTCAAGTCATCCGTTTAACATCCTTAGAGTGGGACAGCGGTACTGCGAGAGGGGCAGCCGACCATTGGGCGGTTCGACGTGACGAAGCCGGGCAAGCGCAAACTCGTGGCCTTGAAGGAAGTCAAGCCCGAGACGCGTGAACAGGCCCTAGATCGCCTCTACGGGGCGCACGCCGCAGCGCTGCGGCGGTTCATCGCTGCGCGGGTGGTCGGCAGTCTGGACGTCGAAGACCTCCTGCAGGATGTGTATGCGCGATTGGCCCGGATGGACGACCTGCCCGAAAGACTGCCTCCGGGCCGACGAAGTACCCTCGGCTTCCTGTTGACGGTCGCCAACCGGCTGGTGATCGACAGGGAACGTCATCGCGGAGTCCGGCGACAGCACGAAGAGCATGTGCGTCTGTTGCGGGATGCGGATGCCGGCAAGGCGCCCTCGCCCGAGAGCATTGCGTTGGCCAGGGATGACTTGACCGCCGTGGCATCGGCGCTAGCAGAGATGAAGCCCGAGTGGCGGCGCGCCTTCGTCCTGAACCGTTTCAGCCACATGAGCTACCGCGACGTGGCGAAGGCCATGGACGTATCCACGAAGACCGTCGAGAAGTACATCGGCAAGGCGCTGATTCACTTGCGGCAAGCGTTGCTGGGCGACTAGGGCGCACCGCCATGATCCTCCGAAAGTCGTGCCGGATTACCGAGGACGCCCACGCCGCCGCCGTGCGGATCTACAGCGAGGATCTCACCGAGTCCGAACGCCTCGCGATCAAGGCGCGCTGCGAGCAGGATCCCGTGTTCAAGGCGCGGTTCGTGGAAGCGCACCACCTGCTCGGAGCGGTCGACGACTGGCGCGACGAACTGCGCGAGGATTCCCTGTACCGGGCCACATACGGCAAACACCGCGCGGTCTCGAGGCGGATCGTGCGGAACGTCGTAGCGCCCGGGCTCGTTGCAGGCGTGGTGCTGGGGTTCTCCGCATGGTTCGTGGCGACACAGTATTCCGAGGACGCGGACGCGGTCACCCGTTACGCGACGCAGGTCGGCGAACAACGCACCCTGACACTGGATGACGGTTCGACCGTCACGCTGAATACCCGCTCCCAGATTCTCGTCGGCATGACGGACAACGTTCGACGCATCGTCATGGACCGTGGCGAGGCGCACTTCGAGGTCGCCCCGGATCCGCTGCGACCCTTCACCGTGGAAGTGGGCGGACAGTCCATCACCGCCCATGGCACCGAGTTCAACCTGCGCCGAAACGACGACGGCTTCGCCCTAGCATTGATCGACGGCCGCCTTGCGCTACACCGACAGGGCCGTGAACCACCTGCGGATCCGCCTTGGCTCGATCTGCGGCAACACCCCGTCGACAATGGATCGTTGGCGCGAGACGAGTTCGGGCTCGTGGCCGGCGCGGTAGTCGACTTCAATGCCCACGATCAGACGTTCGCGGCGCACCACGATTCGAATGTCGCGCGTCGCCAGCAGTGGCGGCAGGGACGCCTGACCTTTATCGACGAACCGATGGCCCGAGTGGTGGCGGAGCTTAGCCGCTATTCCGAGAAGCCGATCCGCATTCACGACCCGAAGGTCGGCGACATCCGGGTCTTCGCGACGCTCCGGCTCGACTCCATCGATGAGGCGTTGACGACGCTCGAGAACGCCGTGCCGATTCGGGTGGTCCCGACATTGACGGGAATCGCGGTCCTAGCGGCGGAGACAGAATCCAATGCACTGCACTAGCTGCAACGGGACATCTGTGTCCGCCAGGTCTGATCTCACGGTGAGCGCTAAATCGGACCGGACGATGCGGGGCCGCGGTGCGCGGCATCGGGCTACGGCAGGGACAAACGAACGAAGTAACAGACTCCAGGAGGGGAATATCGTGACTTACAGCAAACTCACAAGTCTCGGATGGATAGCCGCGGCGATCGCGATGGCGTTCGGCACGATTGCCACAGCCGCCGCTGCGGCGGACGAACGCAAGGTCAGCCTGGACATCGAGCGAAAGAACGCGGGGGCGGCGCTTGTGGAACTCGGCGAGAGCGCCGGGATCCAGATCGCCGTTCCGAGCGGCATTTCGGGCGAGAAGGAACTAGGGCCCATCAACGGCCGCTACACCGTGGTCGAGGCACTCGACTCGATGCTCAAGGATTCGGGGCTCGCCTACCACTTCGCGGCCAACGACTCCGTGGCCATCGGCCTCGACGAAGCCGAACCCGACGGGGGCGGTGACGGCGGCGGGGTGATCGAGCCCGCCCTGTTGGAGGACGACGAGGAGGACGACGTCGAATTGATCGTCGTCACCGGTTCCAGGCTGCCGAGGCAACCCGGGCAGATGGACCGGCAGGTCACCGTCTACGACCGGTTCGAGATCGAGGCGAGCGGCGTCACCACCGTGGAGGAGTTCATGCGCCGGCTCCCCCAGAGTTTCAACGCCCGGTCCTCGAACGGCGCAGCGCTTGACGGCAATTTCTTCGGCAGCACGCGCAACTTCTTCGGGGCGGCGGGGGTCAACCTGCGCGGCCTTGGCGAGCGTGCCACGCTGATATTGATCGACGGCAAGCGCACCGCCCGGGGCGGCGTGCTCGGGGAAGCCACGGACATCAACCAGATTCCGATTTCCATGATCGAACGCGTCGAGGTGATTTTCGACGGCGCCTCCGCGATCTACGGCGCCGACGCCGTGGGCGGAGTCGTCAACGTGATCACCCGCAAGGACTACCAGGGCGTGGACGTGCGCATCAACCACTCCCAGCCGCAGGCGGGCGGCACCGCCGAGACGTCCGTGACGTTCGGCGGCACGCACAGTTGGGGAACCGAGAACCGGGGCTCCGCGACCCTTAGCTACGAATACCTGACCCGCGACCCGCTCGACGGCGACGAACGCGACCTGCAGTTCGCCACCTCGTCGACCGTGTACGAGATACCCTACGGGTGGCCCCCCAACATCGAAGGGGGCTCGGTCTACGAATTCGGGGTGGGGTCCGTGCAGCAGCCGCTGTTCCTGCTCGACGCGGACGGCAATCCCGTTCCGGTGGGCGACCCGACCGGTGTCACCGAGGTATTCCGGTCGCGTATGCCGGACGACAGCGACGGCGATCTCACACTCGCCGACTTTAGGGGACTGTCAGTCCAACCCGGTTCCCGTGCGGAGGCCGGTCAGGGCCTTGTTCCCGGTCGCGACGACCACTCTTGGCGTTTGAGCATGCGGCAGGAATTGACCGAGCGGCTTGAGCTGTCTGGTGCCATCGCCCGGACGACGGGCGATACATACTCCCTCGAGAGCAACCAGAACCGGTTCTACGGCGCCAGCCCGCTAAACGTGACTCCCTGGGGTACGACCGGTACGCCGCACACGCCCTTTCAGGGCCCAGTCAACATTTGGGCGGAGTTCGACTTTCTGCCGGATGTAGAGAGATTCACGGAGAAAGAGGCGCTCAGCGGTCACGTCGCCCTGGACGGCCGCGTCGCCGAGACCTGGGAGTGGGAGGTCGTCGCCTCGCGTGCCTCTTCGGAAAACCACGGCCTGCACTTCAACGAGATTAGCGGGCCTTTTCTGTATTGCGTAGGAAATCCGCTCGCCGACCAGTGTTCGGCGGACCCCCGTCTCGGAACCCTGAACGCGTTCGACCTCCCGTATTTCGGCCTCGCCTCGCAAGAGGAGTTCGTCGACCTCATGGTGATCAAGGAAAATCGCACGGCCAGCGAGAGCACGGATACGGAGTACGCGTTCACCGTGCGTGGAGCCCTCTTCAAGGCCCCGGGAGGCAACGCCCAATCGCTGTTCAGCGTATCCCGCCGCGCCGAGGTCACCTATCTGTTCGATGAGACGGGCACAGCTGCAGGTCGCGATAGCGCCGACGCCTGGTTCGGCGTGTTCCCGACACTGGGCGGCGACCCCGAACTCACAAGAGGATACGACCACGAAATGATCCGGGACACGGACTCGGTGTCCTTCGAACTGAACGTACCCCTGTTCGGCGGTGACAACGCCCGCCCGGGTCTTCAGGGCCTCGACGTCACGGTTTCGGCGCGCTACGACGATGTCACCTCGGGGGGCGGACGCATCATCGAAACGGAAAACACCTGCTGTCCTTTCAAAACAACCATCACGTCGGATACGCCGGTGATTCGGGAAGATACGATCTCGGCGTGGTCGACCGGGTTCGTCTGGCAGCCGACTGACTGGCTGAAGGTGCGCGCCAATGTCAATGAATCCTACGCCGCGCCACCATTGACCGCCTATGTCAACCCTACAATCAGATCGCTTGCCACGTTCAGGTTTGTCAACGACGACTGGACGTCGCTGCTGGACGAAAACGGGGTTCCTGTGACGCAGGACATCGTTAGCCTCTACGGGGGCAACCCCGAGCTACTCCCGGAGAGCAACACGACGCGCAGCTTCGGGTTCGACATGACGCCACAAGCCCTGCCCAACCTGGTCGCCCGTGTGAACTTCCACTGGAACGAGCTTGTCGATCGCATCGGCCAATGGCAGCCGAGATTTCGAGGTTTTACGCCCGAAGCCCTGAACCCGGACGCGCCGGGCATCCAACTCGACGAGGAAACCGGGCGCGTCGTGTGGCCGAACAGTGGCCAGCGTGCCAACCTGGGCACCGTGGAAACGAACGGCATCGACCTCGACTTGACCTACTTTTTCGAGTCGTCCTTCGGCGACTTCGACATGCGGCTCGACTACGGCTATCTAACCGAAAGCGTCTGGCGGCAAGTCGACGATTGCGGTCCTCAGAGCGTGAACTGCTCGTACCCGGCTTATGGCGAGCCCGTCGACGTGGTCGGGACTGTACCCCTGTGGGTGTTGGACGAGGAGGACGACTTCTACATCCTTGCGCCATTTGACGTAGCGCCCAAGCATCGGTTCGATCTGCGCCTTGGTTGGGCTTGGCGAGGCTGGCGCGTTGATGTCACCGCAAGCCACCAGTCCCAAACAGTCAAGGGAGTGAGCCGGTACAACAGCCAAACGGGCGAACGGTTCCGTGGCACCAGCACCGTGACGGCGGCGAATCCCGTTAACGTGGTGGTTCGCTACGACTTCGAGCAAGCGGAGTGGAAGCCCGAATTACTGCGCAACACGCGGATTCAGCTAGCTGTGCCAAACCTTTTCGACAGCAACGCCAAGTTCGAGCTTGAGCCGAAGTTCGCGGTCGACACCGGGGGAATATTCGATTCCGTCGCGTCGAGACCGCGCGGCCGAGCCTTCACGTTGACGATCGAGAGGAAGTTCGCCAAGGACTAGGGAAGCGGGCCAACAGCGCAGCGGAGCAGTACGGGGGCGGCGTACCGGAGCGGCACAAGCCGTTCCGGGCGCACTGCGGACTCGAATACAATTGCGCCCGCATTTTCGCCACTGCGGGCGCCTGGGTATGCCCAACCGGAAGATCTGGCGGGACGGTGAGTTTATCGCCTGGGAAGACGCCACCGTGCACGTGCTGGCGCAGAGCCTGCAGCGCGGGTCGCTGGCCTTCGACTACATCAGTGTTCACGAAGCCCGCCGCGGTACCGCGATCTTCCGCCTGCGCGATCACATCGAACGCTTGGAAACGACCTGCCGGATTGTCGGCCTGCCGCTCGAGTACGCGGTCGACGAGCTTGTGGATGCGTGCGCCGAGACGGTACGCCGCAACCCCGGCGTCAAGTCCGTCAAGATCAGCGCGCTGATGCCTTCCGTCGAAGCGGAATTGATCCCTGAGAATCCCCATGTCGCGGTGTTCATCGCGGCCTACGACAGCGACCGGGATTTCCCCTCCCCCAACGCCGACCTGAGACGTCGGCGACGGCAAGCCGTGTCCCTGAAGATCGAGCGCGAGAAATCGGGACGCCGGGAGGACATCATCCCGCCCCACGCCAAGGTGGCCGCCAACTACACCGCCGCCATGACCGCGAAGTGGCGGGCCCGGAACGAGGGATTCGACGATATCGTACTGCTCGACGAGCACGGTAATCTCACCGAGGGCCCCACCGCCAACCTCTTCCTGGTCGGTGCCGACGGCAATCTCGCGACACCGCCTGCCAGCAAGGTCCTGCTCGGCATCACCCGCGACTCGATCATCGCGCTCGCGCCGGCGGTCGGTCGACAATGTGTGGAACGCGACATCGCGGTCGACGAGTTGGGCAGCGCCCCCGAGGTCTTTCTCTCCGGGACCTCAGCCGGCGTGTGGCCGGTCGTAAGCATTGACGGTAACCAGGTACGCGACGGGCGAATCGGGCCCGCCACATCGCAACTGAGGGACAAATACCGTGCGGTGGTGCTGGGTGCCGAGCCCGCGTTCGAGCACTGGCTCCACTACGTGTGATACGTCAGCACGGCCCGACGCGCCGACGTGCCAATCCCCGGCGTATCAGCGAAGTCGTCATTTCACGTCGGACGGCGGTCTCGGACGATCTTGATGGGCCAGTCACGCCGGGGGGTAGCCCGAGTCTCCCTGCCGGCAACAGCCCAGCACGTCTCGGTGATGTCAGTGACCATCGCGAGCCGTTGCTCCACCGACAGATCGGCGAGAAACTCCTCCTCCGGATGCTCTCCGGCACGATACGCGCGAATCGGCCAGTCCCGACGAGCTGCGCGTCGGGCCTGCCGATCAGGATCGTCGCGTGGCATGTCCTGCACCTTAGCGCTAGCGACCGGGTTGTCAACGCCAAGGTACTCGACGAGTGGCCCTCATCGGCAGCCTGGCACCGCCGTTGGACTGCGAACTCGGCAGCCCCATGCCATTCTGTCCCTCGCCGGCGGGGATCGAGGCGAAACATCCCGTAAGGTTTCGGTAAGCATTCTCACTAAGTCTGGCGGGAGTCACAAACCGGAGTTTTGGGAGGGGAAGGGTGACAACGATAACGATGCAAGACGATTGCTTGTGGGCCAGATTGGTCCGCGTTATCGGGATATTGATTGTTGCCATTGCGTTGCCGGCGGCGGCGCAAGGCGAGGAAGGGGACGCCGATACATCCGCCGACGATGACGACGTCGACGTGGTGATCGTCACGGGCACGCGTCTGAAGGGCGTCGATCCGGCGTCGCCGCGTATCACGATTACCAGCGAGCAGATCGAACGCGGCGGCTATGCGAGCATCGAGGACG
>JAPPKV010000017.1 GCA_028819775.1 Gammaproteobacteria bacterium
CAGCCCATCTCCGCGCCGTGGCGGGCGACTTCCAGGACAGCATCGAGTTCCATGTGCGGGTTGTCGAGCTTGGACGGTGTCTGGGCGAACGTGCAGTAGTGGCAGACGTCGCGGCAGAGGTGGGTCAAGGGGATGAAGATCTTCTTGGAGTAGGTGACTAGGTTGAGGAAGCCTTGGTCGCGCAGGGCCGCAGCGACGTTGGCCAGTGCGCGGGTGTCTTCGAAATCCGAAAATGCTAGGGCTTCCGCCTCCGTCGGCAGTGCACCCCGCTCGGCACGTCGCAGGATGTCGGCCACACTCGGTCCCCGTGTCACCGTATTCATGTCGTCCCTACCTGCGCCAAGGGGGCATTATGCTTGGGGCGGGAGAGGGATGCCATGCTATGACCGCTCGGCCGCTCGGCGCCTAGTCTGAACCCCCGCACGTCCTTGCCGGCCGGTCCCCGCCACAACACGTTGACTGCTCAGTCGCCGAAGGTCTAGATTGGCGCACGTAGCGGCCGCCTAAAGCCGCAGGGGGCGCATCCACACCCACTCGTACGAGCACAGGACTAGTGCGTCGTGGCCTGCGGCCGTTTCTCAGTCCTTCAACCGAAGCTCGGGATGTATGCCCTCAAGAATGTCGTTGAGTGAAGATGCCGATTCGGCAGGCACGTCTTCACCGTCTCCCAGCGTGATGCGAACGTGGAACCGCAGCGGCAGGCCGGCCGAGGCCTTGACCACGTCCGGCAGCGCGTCGACCAGATCTTGGAGTTCGTTGGGTTCTAGGTCGGCAGCTCCCACGTGGGTTCCCGTTGCGGCTGCTTCGAATCCGGGGTCATGGATCTCCGTGCCGGGCTTGTGCACCGGGACCGTCAGCTTCACGGCGGATGCGGCTGCCGCGTCGCAGGGCCATGTTCCAGCGTCCGAAGCGAGTTCCAACCATCGAGACTTGACCGCGTCGTCTATCGCGCGACGCAGAATTGACCATGGAAGCGGTGCCCCAGCGTTTACCGACAGCGCCGCAGACAGCGCCAGGGCGCTGGTTCTGCCGTCCTCCCAGGCCCCCGGCAACGCGTCTTGGGTCAACCGGTCGACGGCTAGCGGCTGCATCGGTGCGCGCAACTCTGCTGCGTCCCCAAGTATGCCGGGCGGAACCGGCTCGCCTTGAAAACTCGCGGGACCGTGTACCAACCACAGGCTGCCCTCGGCTACTGCGGCCAGAGCTGCCGCTTCCACCTCTTCACGCGGGCTGGCTGGAATGGAAACCGGCTCCTCGTAACCTTCCCGCTGCACGTTCACGATCCGCTCGCCAGCAAAGTAAGCGATGGTGTCAGCTACCTTGATCGTGTTGTCGGACCACAGCCCTGGGAGCACGTTGGGTGCGAGCAAGGTCGGATCGAGATCCGAAAGCGTGGCGTTCTGCGGCAGGAACAACTCCAGCGCCGGATCGACCCGGGCCGTCTCGTCGATCGGGCTACGCCACCACGTCCGGACCGACCTGTCTGGTCGCCGGAGCGAGGCCACGAACACGCCGTCGCGGACCCCCCGGTCGATGGTGTCCAGAATCTCCTTGCTCCGCAGCATCTTTGGCAGCTTCGGATTCTCCGCGAACGCCCCGATCAGGTTCTTGACGCGGCGCGAGGGTTCGTCCTCGCGCCAGAGGTCGTATGGACCACCAGGTAGCATCGCCTCCGCGCTTATCGCGGTCTCCTGAATGCGCGAACGCCGGTCCCCCTTGACGATCGAGAACAGAGGGTCGTTCCCGATTGTCGCCTTGAACGCGTGAATGTCGTTCTGCTCGTTGACGGTGACGATGATCGACCAGGCCTGGCGGATCGCGTCCGGGATGCGACTGCGCGACTGTTCCGTCCAGTTTGCGAGCATTCCTTCTCGGTGGACGTCCTGCGTCTGGTGCTGAAGCTGACTGCGGACCTCTTCCCATCCTAGGTACTCGCGGATGCGGGCGCGGGCGGCAGCCAACCCGTCGCGGGAGGGAGCCACCAATACGACGGCGTTCCGGCGGACCCGGGGACGATCCGGCCCGGTGGTCTCGTCGATGAACCGCCGCGCCGTTGTACTCGGCTTCCCAGAGTCGGAGACGGCCGCCGGACCGAGGATGGCGAAGTGGAACTCGCCGTCGTCCTCGACGTCGCGTGGGCGCTCTGGCAACGTGTGTACCCGCGTTCCCGTCGCCGACGCGCCTTGAGTGAGGCTCTTGGTCCGGCGAACCTCCGCAACTAGGGCCTGCTCGACGAACTCGTCGGTGATGCGGTTTGCGCACGCGTCGTGATGCATCTGCTTAAGGTTCGGGCGGTTGCCGAGCCGCCAAGACTTGGGCAAGTCTGTGGAATCGCCGTCGGCGGCAGGACTCGAAAACTCCGCCTCGTCGAGGAACCAGGATGTCTCTGTCCAATGCCGCAAACCCTTCTCGAATTCGATGCGATCGGGGCGGGTTGTTCCTACCAGTGCCATCAGTTCTGGCGTATGCGCTTTCTGGCCGATTGGTTGCGAACTCAGGAACGTGGCGGTCACGGCCTGTTCCATCTCGCGGTGTTTGAGTGCGCGTTGCTCGTCCTGGATGGCGCGCGCCTTGCCGAGTTCCCCCTCGAGTACGGCGTTCCATTCATTGCCGCCCTTGTCAGTCACCTCGCGGGTCGCGGTGCCAGCGAGCTCACGTGCGGCCTCGGCGAGGCCGTCGATGCCTGGCGCCGACAGGAACACATTTGGACCGACGAGCGGTGCTGTGTCCCATGCTTCCGCATCGCGCAGCGCGATAGCGAAGGTGCGGAGGATGCCGCGCGTGCGCTGGAAGCCGTCCAGCTGTGTCCACTTCGTGTAGAAGATCTCGGTCAAGTCCGGATGAAATGGGTAGCCTTCGAGGAACCGCTGTTCCGCAGTTGATCGGTCCTTGCGCACGGCGTCATTGATTGCCGCGATGTTGGCCACCGTTGCGGTGACATGGGACCGGAAGGCATCCTGATCGGCGATGGACCCAGGCTCGAAGAAACGCCGACGCAGCACTTCGGCCACGTCCTGCTTGCCCACCGGCTGAATGCCCTCCTCCCGTTGGCGATTGAAGACGTCGAAAACGCTCTGGCTGATGGTCCTGCCGACGGAGTCGGCCTTGGCTGGATCGGAGGCCAACAGGGAGGCGACCAAGGCGCACCGGTCCACGCGGGCGGTTGCCTGGCACAGGTATTGGAAGAAGCCGATCAGCCGCGTCCGCCAACTTCCGTCCATTGCGGCCTTCTCACGGGCGTACATCAGTACTTCGTCGATAAGTACGAGCGTCGCGAGGCCCTCTGCGAGCGGCTGAGACAATAGTTCGGCGAGCAGCGGCTCGGCGGGCGGGGTCTCTCGCTCGGCGTCTAACCCATCGGGATGGAGCGCACGCAGGCCACCTTCGCCCGCGATCTGGAACGCCAACACGCTCCACGGGTGCCTAAGCCAGCGCAGGTCGCCGGTCGGCCCACGAACCTCCATGCCCTTCTCAACGTCGAGCTTGTCAAAGCAGAGCGCCGCGACGCGGGCCGCTGGCAACGGCATGCCGATATGTGCACGGAACTGCTCCACCGCAGGTAGGGACGGCAACGTTTCGGGATTCCTCGCTAGATGGTGAAGGGTCACCAGCGTATGGGTCTTGCCACCGCCGTAGGTGAGTTCGAGCTGACGAATGGCTTTGTCGTTCTTGCCTGCGAGGCGTTGCGCAACGTCGCGCGCAAGATCCCGCAAAGACAACGTTGGATAGGTCAGGGCGAAGAAGCGGACTGGGTCTTCGTAGACCGGCCGCGCCCCCTTACGCATCACGACATCGTGCAGGTCCGCCGCGAAATCCGCGAGCGACAGTTCGCCAGTGCGCACATCTTCGCGCAGTGTTACGACTTGATGCCAAGGAATCCAGGGAGGTCTTCGTGCCATGTGAATCTCGCTATTCGGTTCAGGAGACGTTTGCCAGCCGCCGGGAATAGACGTCGGAGTCCTCGAGACACGTCTGGCGAATGATGGAAGGGCCTTGCCCAGCTTGCCCTGCTAGCGCTTTGCGAACTGGGGGAGCTGCGGCCACGCCCCGTTGGACCCCCAACGGCTCGAAACACCTCTCCCTTGAATCCACGTCCGCGCCGAGGTGAACGTTTCGCCGGCGAGGCCCTTGAGGTTCGCCAAGCGCAGCGGTTGGATCACGGTGCCTCCGTCCACATGATCCCCTGCTTCGGTCGGGCCAGACCTGCGCGGGTAGCGATGTGGTTGGATAGCGACTCGAGGATCGCGCGTTCCTCGGTACCGGCTGGCGAGAGTTCGATCAGCGCTTGCAGCATGCGGACGAAGAGTGCGTGGCGACCTAGGCCATGGTCGTCGATGTAGGCGTTTACCTTAGTTTCTTCCCCAGCCCGCCACAGGTGCATCAATCGGTGCGCTCGGTCAATCAGCGGCACGGGCCGGCCGCCCGGCCCTTCATGGCCGAGCCACTTGGTGTTGCGCCTCGTCCAAGCGCGCAGTTTGACCTTTGCCCCTTTTGACCCCGAGTCGTCGCTGCCATCGTCCGCTTCTTGTTCATCTTCAGAAAGATCCGCCGATGCGCGGCTGGACGATGCGAGTATCGCGAAGCGCTCGGAGAGCTCCCGGTCCGACAGGTTGCACGACAACGCGTACAGGATGCATGCCCCCACCGGCGCATCGCCCATTCCGAAGTCACCTCGGTGTAGCAGGTAATAGGTAGTCACGTCGTCAAGCCCGCTCGCGTGCTCGTCCTCGCCGTCGCCTGTGAGCACGCGGCCGACGACGAAATCCACGACCATGCGGCGCACCTCGCGCAGGAAGTCGGAGACCGTCATCAACGCGTCGGGTTCGTCCGCCTTTTTGACTGCCGGATGACGGGAAAAGGCTTGGAGCGCGGGTCCTGTCGCTGCCCACACGAAGTCCGGTCCCCGGATGCCAGCGTCCCAGAATTGGCGGAGCTTGCGGGTGATGTTGTCCCGCATCTCCGCCAGCACCGCCGTGTCCCAGCCCGGCCGCGCCGCCGGACGCTTGCGGCAGACCAGCCACACTGAGGATGCAAGCCTTGCACCGCCAGCCAGCTTGTTCTGCATCTCCGTTTGAATCGGCCAAGAGCCCACGACCACGAAGCCAGCCCGGATCAATGCGGCGGCGAGGGATTCCCAGGCATGGGGCGACTTGTTGGCGAACACAACGACCAAACGTCCGTTGGCGTTGAGCGCCTCGTGGCAGGCGCTGAAGGCACGCGCCATCCCGTCTTCGTAGTTCTGCTTCGATGCCGCCTTGTCACCAGAGAACCGGTTCGGCTGATCGACCAGTTCGCCATGGTTTTGGCTTCGATCCCACTTGGGACCGAGGGAATCCGAGAACACGGGATCGGATTCCGGCACCACCCCCCGCAAGGTGCGTCGGAGCCAGACGTGGAAGAAATCCATGATATCGGAGTAGGGAATCGCGTCGTAGTAGGGCGGGTCAGTGCAGATCACGTCGAATCCGCCGTTCCTTTGGTCGGTGGCGCACTGCTGAAGCACGGCGGCAACCGGCGACTCGTTGATCGCCCTCTGTAGATGCTCGACAACGCGGGCGACCCAATCCAGCGCACCCGAGAACCCGCCGGATGTATCGGACAATGGGTTGACCTCGGTGTAATCCCAGACCATAGGCAAAGCGAACCGAGCGAAAGTGTTCCGGAGTTTCTCTCCGCTGTTGTGCCATGAACAAACCGCGCTCGAATAGTCGGCCAGTCGGTCGACGCACAAAGCACTCAAGGCTTGGACGGGTTCGCGCCAATCTTCAGGTAGACCAATCATGCATTCAGGAAGACGACGCGTCTCGCGCACTAGCTTGCCCAGCGTCAGAAGTTGCCGACCCGTGAACACGTCCTGCCACTTGGTGATGCCGTACCGTGGGAGGCCAGACGCTCCGCGCGAGTTGGGGGATGGTCGTTCCGCACAGATCGCCTCGCTCGGCAGGCTGAACGGAATGTCGCTGTAGAGCGACTCGCGCTCTTCGGACAGATCAGCGGCAACGAATTCTTCGATTTCCGGCCGTCGGTATTCCTTGCCGTTTGTGCCGCCGACTACCACGGCGACTAACGTGGCTCCCAACCGTCCCGCACGGCCTTCGATCTGAATGTCCTCCAGGCTCATGATCGCCGGGCAGCAGGGACAGCTCGCGCCGCTGCGGCTCATGGTACCGGCGCCCAGCCGCTTGTCGTGCCCCCGTTGTTGTGCCGCGTTGCCTTCAAACCGAGGCACATCGGTTTCAACGTCGAAGTCGATGCCCTTTCCGTCCTGCCTCGGGGCCATGGTGAGCAGCACCCGTTTGCGGTCGTTCTTCGCCAGCCAGCGGGTCTTGAGCAGCGGCAGGGTCGTACGACAGCCTTTGCAGCGCACCGTCCGGGCCCAAAGGTAGGCGACGGTGGGTTTGGCCACCCAGCGTGGATTGCGTGGATCCCCCAGGTACGCGGCGCTGAACCCGTCGTTTAGCGGCCCAGCGTCGGTTTCGCCCTGCTCGTCTGGTGGCAACAACGCCAGCGGCTGCGGCTGGAACGGTGGGCCATCGGACGCCAACGACTGATACTCAGCGTAGGTCGGATAGCGCCCTGCCAGTTCGGCCCGCACATGTGCCAGCAAATGCCGACCCCAGGCGCGGAACTGCCACGCCAGATCGGCTTGGAACACTTCCTCGTGGGCGTCGATCAGGTCGGTTTCGCCGGACTCGTCTTCGAGCCCGAGTTGGGCAAGTTGTTGGGCCAGCCGTTTCCCCTTGAAGCCCTTGCCTTTGAGGAACGCCTCCATGAAATCGCGGTCGGCGCGTGCGAAGTCCGGCAGCGGCAGTGTCTTTCCTGCCAGCCGACGCGGGTAGTCGAGCGTACACTTAAGAAGGAACCAGGCGACCGGATTGATGTCGGCGGCAGTCGCCTCGCAGCCGAGCCGCATCGCCTCCAACGGAATGGCGCCGCCGCCCGCGAACGGGTCCAGCACCCGTGGGGCGTGACCCCCGTGTGCTTCCCGTATCTGTTCGCGGAACCAATCTAGGTCCGGGCTGTCTTCCCGGCCCCAGTGGAGGATGCCTCCTCGGGTCTCGCGCTTTCGCTTCTCGATCGTGCGACCGTCGCGGCGTTCGGTCTTGACCGTCTCCACAACCTCGCCGGCGAGGCGCCGCCAGATTTTCCTGCGTTCCTCCGCGTTGCCAGGATCGCGCAGCAATGTCGCGATCAGCGCGGCCCGACACGCGGCCAGGGGTCGCCGCGCTGGCCAGATGTGCAGCGTCGAGATGTGTCCGTGCCGGACGTTTTTCTCGTGTACGGAATCCAGCGAGACACGTTCCAGCGGAAAGTCGACCTCGATGAGGCGGGTGTCGTCGGAGGTCATGGTCGAGGATCGCTGCGAGTCTGGTCATCGGGTTCAATCGGTGAGAAACCGGCGTGTCTTACGCGGCCGTCGGGGAGTTCTTCGAGGATCGCGGCGGCAGACAACTCGCAGTTCTTGCTGCGGAGGAAACGCGAGAATGATTTGAGGTATTCCATTTTGGGGGTACACGCCGTGAGCCTTTGAAGCTCCCTGCCCGCAGGCGTAAGGGCGTAGGCTGGAACCTGAAGATTTGTCTTTCCCTCCGAAGATATCCTCAACATCCAGTTTTGGTAACGGAGATGGCTTGGGTTGGCTTGATCGAGTTCGAGGTTCCTCATGATCATCGGACCCGCATTGACGAGACCAGCATCCTCCAAGAGCAGCATTTTGCCGAACGACAAGTGTGGTTTGTCTTCGTCGGCGCTGTATACGAAGTGTTCGATGACGAAACTACACAATTCCTGGAACATGACAGCATCCCTGCTTGACATGTTCTTCAAAACATCGAGCGTTCGCAGCGAAGTCGTTCCCGGTCCTTGAACCTCTCCCGCCAGCAACTTCGCCCAGAGCTTCCGCATATCGTCGGAAGAGACGTCCTGTACGCAATCGAAGAACCGTGCCGTCCAGTCCGGGTTCGGCTCGTGGTCTAGTAACTTCTGTGTCGGCCAGTTCTTCAGCCGCGTCCCGCACGGTGGCCGCGATATTCGCCTGACGTTTTTTCTCTTGGAACTCAATTCGCTGAGTTACACCCCCCGCATCAATTTGGAGCATCCCGGATGCCGTGCGGTCCGGCTCGACGATGAATCGGCGAGCCTGAACCTGCGCTTGGGTGATGAGCGTCAGACTATCGGCTTCCGCCTTGGCGGCGGTGAGCCTTGCCTGTGCTTCCCTGCGTGCCTTCCACGGAGCCAGCATCGGTCCCGCGACCGCGCCGATGCCGCTGGCGGCGTAGTCGATGAGCTTCTCAAGCGCCGGCACCTTGAGGTTCGCATCGACCATCTTCAGTCTGTCTCCGCATGCGCGCCGAAGCACTGTGGGCAATGCGCCCACTTTTTCGTTGGCGCAGGGTCGGTTGATTGCGCTTGAACCGGGCGCGGCAGCGTCGTTGCGCTGGCGCTATCGCTGCAGTCATCTGCCGGAGAAAATACTTCCTTCATGCGCCGGATTCGTCCGTGTGCGCCGACTGGATTTCAGATGCTGAAATGATGACGCTCCCCTTCGCTTTGGCCAAGAGACGCCCGAATGGATCGCGAACCTTGACCAGCCGGGGGTGTGGCGTGGCGCAGTCGAATACAGCGTAGAGCCAGTAGCGGTCGCGCAAATTGCAGGCGGCCGCCCACTCGTTCTCGCTGACTTCGACCGGACCGGTGCCAGCGCGGCCCTTAACCTCAATGGCGCGGTCCGCGAGTCCCTCCGCACCGGCTGGACGTATCGAGCGGAGATCGAAACCCGGCCAGTCGCCAAGACCTGCCACACGCGCGAGGTCTGGACGCGATACGTCGTGGACCGTGGCACCCGACGCCTCTTCGTGTGCCCGGGCGAGTTCCATAGCAATCCCTTCGACTTCGGCATCATGCCGCTGACGTTCCTCCGGATCGTCGGCGGGCACGACCAAAGCATGAGCGATCATCGACGTCGCGCCCGGCTCGATCAGCGACAATTCGTCCTCAAGAAGCGTGAGCGCACGATGCTTCTCTGCCGCCAGGCGACCCTGTTCTTCCTTCACGGAATCGAGTTCGGTTCGGTAGATTTCGTCTCTGACGGACATGGCGCGCAGACGTTGCCGCCTCGCCATCAACTCTGCGGTTCGGTGGTCGAAACCCGCAGCAATCCAGCGCCTGCGCTCTGGCAGCGCCACTTCGACGCCGGTCCGATATTCCTCCGCCATGTGTTGGGCCACGTCCCGCAGCCATTTCTCTGCGTTCTTCGTGTGCTCGCGTGCCCCATGCGCCAACGGCACGCTGCCCGGTGCAATCTCCGCACCGCCGCGGAGCAATAGGATGTGCTCCAAGGGACAGGGCGAGATGGCCCCGTCGCCCTCTTGCCGCATTCCGACCAGGCGGACCTCGACGTTGGTAGGGCGGTCCCCGGATTGCCGGATGACGGTTGCCCTGGCCAAGTGAAACAGATAAGGGGCATCGGCATTGGGGTCAACGAAGATTGCTCCCCTTCGGGCCTCGCGGCCGCGACTTGCCAGCAGCATGGCGCTGAACCGTTCGAATACCGGTTCGCCGGGATGCAGCCAGATGGCATTGGCGTCGTGTGGCGGGCGGTGTACGGTCAGTCGACCCCGCATCGCGTCGGGGTAGATGTCCATGGCTCCGCGCAATTCGTCTGCGGCACCTGGATGTTCGGGGGCCACCTCGAAGACGCCTCCGGGGTCCCCCTCGACGCGCAGGTCGAGCAACGGAGCGGCTGTCAAGACGAAACGTCGCACGTAACCCGGCAGGATCCGGCGAAACGTCTCGCGCTCCATGGACGCGTTGATTTCGGCCAGCCGTCCCCGCACGTCGCTGAACCCGTAAAGCCTGCGTTCGCGCTCGTCGATGTCGCAGACTCCTTCGGGAGACAGCCGACTCTCGATCTGCGCAACCGCGTTCCGGGTGCCGTTCTCGGTTGACGTCATCTCGAAGTAGTCCTTGAGCGCCACGTTCTCGAACAAGCGTCCGACAACATCGAACACCTTGTCCGAACTGAGTTGCCGCCGGATCGCCTCGAGCTTTTTGAGTAACACGGTGAGAACCCGCCCCTCGCGGGTCTTTGCAGCGACCAGGTTGACAATCACGACAGGATCGTGCTGTTGGCCATAGCGATGGATGCGGCCCATCCGCTGCTCTAGACGAGCCGGGTTCCAGGGCACGTCGTAGTTCGCCATCAGCCAGCAGAATTGGAGATTGATGCCCTCGCCGGCGGCATCGGTCGCGACTAGGTATTGGGCGCCCCTCTGCTCGGCGCGGCGGCGGAACAGATCGACTTGTGCTTCGCGCTCTCGGTAGTCCAGGCCGCCGTGGATCATCGCAACGCGCCCGGCGAATCCCAGCCCTTCCAGGCGGTGTACAAGGAACTCGGCCGTGTCCCGGTGTTCGGTGAACACGATGAGTTTCTCCTCGGCGAAGGCGGGGTCAGCCATGAGTGCACGCAGCTTTTCGAACTTGGAGTCCTGCCCCGTTTCGGCCAAGTCGCGTGCCTGCGTGAGCAGAGCGTCGACCTCCGCACGCTCGTCCCTTAGCTCGGTCAAAGTGAGCGCCGCGAAACCGCCCAGCGCAGCTTCCTCGAATGTTTCGTTCGCCTCGCGGTCGTCGTCGGCCACGTCCTCGTCGGCGGTCTTGGACTCGAAGACATCTGCGGTGCGTGCTAGGCGCGTCTGCCGCCGTTCCAACTCGCCGGAGCGACCTTCCAAGACGCATGAGATTGCTTCGTTCAGACGGGCGATGCGCCGCTCGAAGGAGCACATAAGCGCATATGACGAACTGGCGAGACGACGCTGGAACACGCTCATCGCAAGGCGCGCGGCGGAACGGTTGAGTATCCGAGCCCGGTTGTAGGTCTCTGCGATGTAGCGGGTCGTTGCATCGTAGAGTGTCTGCTCCTCAGTGCTGAGTTCGTAGCTGAGCGTGTCGCAGCTTCTTTGCGGGAAGAGTGGACGCCCGTCGAAGCGGACCATCTCCTCCTTGGTGCGGCGAATGAAGTGGCGACGCCGTTGAGCCTCCGGGTACGACTCGAATGCATCGAAAGTGGCAAGGGCACTCGGCGCGAGAAGACGCCACAAGCAATAGTAGGGAAAGTCCTTGCCCATGTGCGGCGTCGCCGTTAGCAGCAGGATGTTCGGGGCGGACCAACCCAGTCGCCAGCGTGCGTCCCGAGCAGGCAGACCGGCCAGGGCCTCGGCCAGACGGTAGCGATCCGTTTTCCGCACCCGGAAGTCCTGGCCCCGGTCGGCGGAGAGCTTGTGCGCTTCGTCGAAGACCACCAGATCGTAGGGGCGCGCCTCGCCCGACGCCACTGCCTCGCGTAGCCGGCCGAACATACGTTCGCCGGAAAGCGTGTCGATGCTGACGATCACTCGGTCGCTCTCCGCCCCAGTGAACGGGTTGCCGGCTTTTGCATCGGAACCGCGGACAATGCGGAAGGCAAGGCGGAACAGCGTGCGCATTTCGCGCTCCCAGTTGCCCACGAGTCCCGCCGGCGGGACGACGAGAACACGAGCGGGAAGCTGCCGCGCCATCATCTCGCGCAGGTAGAGGCCGGTCATGATCGTCTTGCCCGCACCGGCGTCGTCAGCGAGCAGAAAGCGCAACGGCGACTGCTTGAGCATGTGCTCGTAGACAGCGATGCGTTGATGGGGAAGGGGATCGATCGACGATATCTCGGTGGCGAATGCCGGGTTGAAGAGATGGCCGTGGGCGAGTCGAGTCGCTTCGGCGACTGCGGCGACCGCCTCCGGCTTTGACGTGAAGTCCAGTGTCGGCGGCTCCGAGGTGGCATGTGGCGCAGTTCGGGACGGCGAAGTCTTGAGAACCATTCTCAACTCGTCGAGCCGTTGCCTAGCCAACGCCGTCGGCTTCGACCGACCGTTCTCCCATCGGTTTACCGTCGCGAACGAGACGCCGACACGCTCGGCCATCTGCACCTGGGTGAGGCCTAGCAGATCGCGCAAATCCTTGATCGAATTGGGCCGGTCTGCGGGAATGTCAGCTGCGGGTTGCACTGGTTCTCCGTACGTATGTGTGCAGCCTACTTCGGCCCGGGAGCATATAGCAAGTGTTATATAGTGCCAGCCGAACTCGAGGAGTGGCATGGCGGAGTCGCTGTACCGGCGATGCTCTCACGACCGACAACCATTGATCGGTTGCGAGATTCTCATAACGTTCGCGGTCGACCCGTTGTCATTTTGAAGGACCAACAGATGCGTTGAGCCGCGTTGGAGGGTCGCTGCACAAGCGGCGGCTGGCAGGCCTGGCCGGGTCGTCGCTGCCGTTGCGCGTGGGGCGAGGCCGCCCTGTGGTTCTCGCGCGGGAAGCGTTGCCGGTACAGATGGTTCTTGACGCGGCGCGAGCATCCCCTAAAAAACCGGGTCTACGGATCGGAGTTCGGTTTGGCGGGCTGAGGCGCTGTTGACGCCGGCGGGGGGCTTAGGGAACCGTGCACAAGGTCAGCATCGGCCATGAGGTCCGAGATAAGTGATCCACAGATGTCGAATTGGGCGTTCAAGACGCGACGGGCCTCGGGCGGGGCGCCAGAAGGGAGTGGGGCCTCGACTTCAATCAAGGTGATGAAGCAGTCGTCGGGGTCGGCGGACAGATAGGTTTCGACCATGGCACGGTTTGACGGCTTCGGCTGACCGTTGTTCCACCGCCCGCATCCCTCAAGGACCTGTTGGACGAACCCGTCCTTGTCCGCGATAGTGCCGCGGGCGTGTACGATCTTGTGACGGAGGTTTCCGATCAACTCCACTGAGACTCGGAGGTTCCTGTTTATTTTGTTGTTCTCTTCGAGCTTCTCGAGTCGAGGGTAGAGGTTTCTCAATCGGCTGAGTATCAGTTTTGGCTGCTGGGAGTATTCTCGCTCGACAGCCTTGCGGTACCAGGAGATGGGCTGTTGGGACAGCTCGGCGAAGCTGACGTTGCCGAATTCACGAAGACGCCAAGCGCGCCAGTCGTGCATGCCGAGCCAAGCATATGTGTGCTTTAGAAACTCTTCAAACTCCTCGTATGCTTCGACCAGTAGCCAGCCGTACTGGCGGTTCTTCTGTTTTATGACCTGATGCAATCGATCCTCGACTCGGGACTTTGCAAAGCCATACGGCCTGAGAATGCCCGTTTCAGGGTCGTAATACGACATCGACTGGTTGCTCATGAAGTGGGAAAGACCGCCCGGTAAAGGAGTTTCGGCGTCGGCGTGGGCTAGCTCGAGGAACCGCTCGAGCTCGTTCTTGGTAGTCTCGTTCACGACCTTACGGAACAGCTGGATCTCTGTTATTCGCTTGCGAAAGGAGTCGAAGATGTCGTCAATCTGCACATTGGATACGGTCTCAGGTTGCCGTGTACGTGGCTTGAATACGAGCCTGCACCCCCACTTGCAGGTGGTGCGGAGCCATCTGGGTACCGGAGACGCCGAATGGCAGGAGCGGCCTTTCGGCAACATCTCTACTGACCACATTCAGCTGGGGTGGTGCTGGCTCTGCACACTGTGTGCTGTTCCGGTGATTCGCATGGTGGGGAAGCCATTTCCGGTTCTCAGATCCCAGCGTCTGTACACGCCCCGAGAGGCAGAGGCTGGCGGGCAGTATGAAGGCTGCCGGAGCGAGTGTGAAGCCCACCGTGCTTAGCAGATGCTGCTGCGCGCTGCGCGTGTGAGTTGCACGCATTGCGTGAAACGCGGCAATGCGAGCTCCGACGCTGGAAACCAGGCGCCCGCGAGGCTCCTCTTGAGGCGTCAGGGCGTGGGGCTTCGACAAGGTTCCAGTGACCTTCCGGGCACGTTGCGCCAGGGGCAGTGGCGCAGGACTGCCGACGGCGGTGGCGAATCTCCCGGACGATACGGGGCTAGCGTGTGGGGCGCGCGGGGCGGCCGCATTCTCGAGTGAGTCGACCTCCCTCGCCATCACGTGGTCCTATGGCCTAACGAGCCCTCGCTTCTCTGATTGATGTATCTTCCGAGGGTCGCCGACACCGGCGGGTCGATCCGTGGAATTGGGATTGACGATCAATGTGTTGGGCATACGCAAGGACGATGCCTGGTGCGCCATCGCCTTGGAAATGAGCCTGCGCGGATTCGGGGAGACGTTCGATGAAGCTCTGGACGAACTGAATCGCGTCGTAGAGGCGCAGATTTCGTTCGCGGTGCAGCACGACGATGTCGATCAGGTGTTCGTTCCGGTCGAACCGCAGTACTTCGAGCTCTACGAAGATCTGCCACGTAGGGGTGCTGTCGCGCGTGCTCGTTGACAGTGAGGCGAGCCAGACGGACAATCGGTTTCAGTCGGGTGCCCCTAGGGGCTCGATATGGCTAGCCCAGCCCGACTTCACTCCTCTTCAGACCCCGAGGTGGCCTTCAGTGGCAAATCAACGAGTGGCGACGTCTCCGGCCAGACCTTGAGGCCGGCTAACGTGCCGGTGTCGCGACGACGGTAGACCTTGGGAAGGATGGTCCGGAAATAGGGGTAGTCCGGATCCTCGTCGCGGAATGCGCGATAGACGTTGTAAGCGAGAAGGTCCGCGAGTTGCACGCCATTGGACAGCTCGCTCCGCGTGAAGAACGGGTACTCGACGATGTGCGGAAATAGCATGTTCGGGTTCCCTCGTCGGAGTAGCGCCGCATGCTCCATCGCAATGAACTGGTTGAGCTGGGTATTCGTGTCGTCCATGACGATCAGTGCTTGGTGCCGATGGTGGTACTGCCGCATGTAGTGCTCGATCCGTTCGAGGAGCAGTTCGTATGCCCAGCGATGCATGACCTCGTGGGTCGTGTCCGCGCGAAGTTCGCGCTTGTCGATGATCGACGCAAGGATCACTGCGTTGCGCGTGTCGAGTTGGTCGTAGTAAGCGTCGACCAGTCGGCCCATGTCGTCGGCATGGAGGGCGGCCAAGAATGGACTGTACCGGGACCGCGAGGGCGTGTGGCGTAGCCACGAGGACTTGACCTCGCAGTCGGCGAGGCCGAATCGAGGGTTGCCGTCGCGATGCAGGTAATGTGCGAGTTCGAGCTTGAGTCGCGATATCTCCAGTTCGAACGGTCGCCATTGGCGCTCGTAGAGTCCAACCGCGAGGAGTACGTAGATGTGGTCTTTGGGCCGGATCGCCGTACCGGACGATGGATCGCGGTTACCGGATTCGTCAACGTAGAAGAAGTACATCGAGGTAAGCGTCCTTAGTAGCTTGGACGTGGGACCTGTTCAGGGGTGACCTGCGCAACTAACAGCACGACGGTGCAGTTTGCACGAGATTCCTCGGTCGCCCGTGCCGAATCTCGGCTGCCTCAGCAGCGGGACGGGACAAGCCCGTCCCCTACGAGCGGATTTCCTTAGGCGTCCGCGACCGGCCTGATGTCTCAACTCGCCGCCAATTCCTCGGAAAACAGCGACGGGAAGTGCGTCAGCGGTTCGCCCGGCCCGGCCAGCAATTGCTGCTGCCGCGGGGTTAGATCGATCCCTTCGGGCGCCGTGACACGGGTCGCGCCCCAACTCATGCTCGACACGCAGTATTTGTAGAGCAACGTGCGCCGTTCGTGGTCGCCGTCCCAGCGGGCCGTGCCGTGGGTCAGCGCTTCGGTGAATAGGGTGAGGCTGCCGGCGGGGGCTTCGACGATTTTCACCCAAGGCGAGTCCTGGTGCGCTTCGTGAATGTGCTT
>JAPPKV010000086.1 GCA_028819775.1 Gammaproteobacteria bacterium
GTCGAACACGATGTCGCCGGTCCGCAGCAGGCTCCGCGCCCGGTCGTTCGCCGCAGCGATCCGCCCCCGCCCGTCGAGCTGAACGACGCCCAGGCCGGCGGCGTCAAGCAGGTTGTCCAGCGTCGCGCCGAGGACGCCGGCCCTTCCGACCGCCACCTGAACGCGCACGGTCTGACGGATGTGCGGCAGGAGACGGCGGACGGCATCGAGCCGCGCGGACGACCAGCCGTCTCGGTCGACCGGATCGTGCACGTTCCAGACGATGCGCGAGCCGCCGGGTCCGTCCAGGCGGACGGCGACGGCGTCCCCGCAGTCAGCGATGGTTCGGAACGCGTGGTATGCCGCGGAAGTCTTCAGCTCGCGCTCGGTGAAGAGGTCCAAGTTGTGGAACAGCTCACCGTCGGGAGCTCGTCGTAGGCGCGGCACCCGTTCGTCCAGATGATAGTAGGTACCGTAGTAAAGGCGCTCCAGGTCCCGGCGCCGCTCGCCACGGGTGTAGACCCAGGAGAAACCGATCCGGACCTCCTCGTCGATCCCTCCGTCGCCGAATATCATGCTGCTGCCGTGCACGCCGAGGACTTCGTCGGCCAGTGCCGAGAAGCCCGACCAGCGCGCGGGATCGAACGACGCCTCGTGCAACGAGGCGAGAACGCGTCCGAAGGTCTCCTCGTCCCTCATCACGCTACATTCGTCTGCGCAGGCGCCGTCGACCCGGCACGAGTTGTCCGAGGGGTGGCGGTTGTCGCCGGGGAGAATGTACGCCTCGACCGCACGGCGACCGCAGCGCACGCCGACTCGACAACGTCGTTAGCCACCCCTAGCGTCGAATTCGTCGTCACGGGTTCCCCCCATGGCCGCCGCGATTCGTGCAGGCTCGCTCTTCCGCAATCGCCGGGCACCACGTGCACGAAAGAACAAGCCGGGTGTCCGCCTGGCTCACCCTTATTGGGGAGAATAAGCGTGGTCAGCGATCCCGTACATCCCCAATATTGGGGACGAACGCCACACGACTTGCCCTCCATCCCTCCTCCGCCGTGGTTGACTTCGATCAGGCCGAACACGAGCATTGTCTGGAGCGCGTCGGCGTGCGCTGCCCGTGGTTGTTGAGAAGTAGGGAGGATGCCTGTGAAGCGATTGGTTGTATGTTGCGACGGCACTTGGAACACGCCGGAGATGGAGAGCCCGACCAACGTCGTCAGGCTCGCCCGGGCCGTATTGCCGCGGGACGCGAACCGCGTGCTGCAGATCGTCTACTACGACGAAGGGGTCGGCACACAAGGGCCGATCGACAAGCTCGTCGGCGGCGCGATGGGCGCGGGACTCGACTTCAACGTCCGCCAAGCCTACCGATTCCTGGCCAGCAACTACGAGCAAGACGACGAGATCTACCTCTTCGGTTTCAGCCGTGGCGCGTACACGGTTCGAAGCCTCGCCGGGATGATCGGCTTCGCGGGAATGCTCGGCCGGCACCAACTGACCTCCGTCCACGACGCCTACGAACTCTATCGCGACGAGAAAGACCCGGCCGGAGCCGGTGCTACGGAGTTCCGGACTTGCCACCGCACAAGCGTTCCACGCGTCACGCTCTTGGGCTGTTGGGACACTGTCGGGGCAATGGGCATCCCCGACAAGCTACCCGGCATCGGCCTCGACGAACTGTTCAACAAACGCTACCGGTGGGTGAACACGAAACTCGGCGCCCACGTCGACCACGCGCTGCACGCGATGTCCATCGACGAGCGGCGCAAGGAATTCGAGCCAACACCCATGGAATGCGTAACGGCCGGACAGACGCTCAAACAGGTTTGGTTCCCGGGCGACCACGGCTCGGTGGGCGGTGGCGAACACCACAAGGAACCGCTCGCTCGCGCAGCCCTCGAATGGATGGTCGAGTCCGTCGCGCACGTTGGCCTCGGCCTCGCCATCGACACCCGCTTCGAGGGCATGCTTGGCTGCGATCACACCGCGTATTCCAGTGCCAGCAGGAGTCCCATCTACGGCCGCGAGCCCCGCGACCTCGGGTCTGCGCCCGAATTCCACCACTCGGCGCTGCGACGCTTCGTGGACCTGCCGCACTACGTCGAGGCGTTGGCCCCCGAGCAGCGCGACCTGCTCAATGCGGCGGTGCAGAAGCGGAACGTGCACCCCACGTTGCGATGCCCAACAAACGGTGCAGTGCTCGAGGTCAACCAAGACGCGGACGTGATCGTCCTGGCAGAGCAGCAGCGGAACGACACGCACATCCTGATGCAGGCCGAAGGGCAATACGTGCTGTCGGTTGCCGAAACCCAGCACTGGCGCGACGGCGATCTGCCCCCCTGCGATCCCTGTGGCTGGCACGAGGACGACGCAAAGCTCGCATCGTTCTTCGACGGACTGGACCGGATGAAGCTGCCGCTCATCCGCCTGGCTCGCGACCGGCGTGTCGAGCCGAAAGCGAATTGGTTCGAGCTGATCGGGATTCTGTGCCATCAGGACGGCGAAGACCGAATCCGTGTCTCTCGCGACACCATCTACACCGCTCCCGCCGACGGCCGCTTTCTCGCCCTGGCCAACGATGTCGCGTCACGCTTCGACCTTTTCGACAGCTACGACAACAACGAGGGGTGGCTGGTGCTCAACGTGCGGCGGATAGCTTGAACGCGCACGTGCGTTCGGGTCCCGTCACGGACATGTGGGCTACCGCTCCCGACCTTCGGGCCTGAGCCGTTGCGGGCACGCGCCGGGATTGGCAACATTGCCTGGACCTTGCCAACGCACACAACGGCGTGGGGAAAACCAAATCGGCACTCGCAGGAACGGTGGTCATCGGTTTGGCCATCGGGCTCGGCATCGAAGCGGATGTCGCGCCCACGGCGCAGTACGACGAGGACGAAAACGGTACTTGGCGAGGATGCCAGCCGGAGAACAGCGCCCTCGGCAAGCAAACCTCCGCGTTCGAGTACGCCAGGATGATCGAACCGCAGCTCGGTGTACCGCCAACGGTTGATTGCGGCGCTAACGTCGAGATGCCCGTCTACGTCAACGGCGTGAAGACCGTCGGCGACCCCGGTCTCCACCAATGCGACAACCCCAGCCTACAGATCGGCGACTGCATGTCGGGATCGAGCGTTCAGCGGTATGTCGGGAAAGACGCCGACGGCTCGATTCGTCACGAGGTCATCTGGGTGAGTTTCTGTCGGCACGACGGTCGCGACGACGTATTCGGATTCGACATCGGCGACTCCGTCCAGATGATCGGCTACAACAAGGTGACCGGGGCGACCGCCTTCTTCGAGAGCGCCGACAACCGGGAGTGGACCTATGTCGATCCCGAAACCAACAGACTGATGGGAAAGCTGCCGGGGATCGATGATCCTGAAGCCTTCGACCGGGCCTATGTGAGAACCGAGACCCAGTGCGTGGCCTGCCATCAGGCCGACCCGTTCGTCCACAACCCCTTCATCGACGGTGCGAAGCACCCCCACGCGCCGAATCAGACGGTCGTTCCTCGAATCGGCGGCCGCCAGAGCAAGAGCAACACCCCCTACTACGTGATCGGCGGCGCCGACTGGGACATGCGGACGATCCACATCGAGGGAAATGAATGCCTGGGTTGCCACCGCATCGGCATGAAGACGGTCGAGGAGTTCATGGGGGATCACTGGCATCCGGACCAACACATGCCCCCGCGCGAGCCCGGCAGCCTGACCGAGCACTTCGAGGAGTTGCTGACGTGTTGGAAGAACGGGCCCGAAAACACACCTGGGTGCGACTGGATCATTCCGCCCGCCGGAGACTGTCCAAGCCAGGTCGTGGGCGATGACTATCCCTACAAGTCGAGATTCAACCAACCCAACCGGAAAGAGCTCGAGTGGACCGAACGCCCCCCGTTCTCCAATCCACAAACTTAAGGGGTGGCCCCCGATAGGTGGCTAGCGCGTATCGACGCCACGAGGCCATCCACGATCCGATAAAGCGGTCCCACGTCACTCGACCCCGAACGCCATCACCACATCCCCCAGCCGCCCCTGTCCACGCCCATTACCCCCCGCATAGATCACCACGTACTGCCGACCCCCCCACACATACGTCATCGGCGTAGCCTGCCCCCCGGCGGGCAGTTGCCACTTCCACAGCAACTCTCCCGTCTCCACGTCGAAGGCACGCAGCACGTCGTCCATCAGCGTACTGCCGATGAACACAAGACCACCCGCCGTCACGATGGGCCCACCCACGTTCGGGAGGCCCAGGGTCATGCCGAATGCCTCGCCGAGAACAGTACGCCAGACGATCTCCCCCCTGGCCAGGTCCACTGCGGCCAAGACGCCCCAGGGCGGTGGCGTGCAGGGGATGTCGAGCGGAGAGAACAGGAGCTCCCGCTTCATCCCGAACGGCGCCCCGGTCTGGGGAGAGACCTCCTGGTCGTGGAACACCCTGCGCGCTTGCTCGACACGCTCCGCCGGGATCAACTGGACGTGGTGCGCGAGGTTGTTCATGTTCACGATCAGCAGGTTGCGCGTCGGGTCGTAGGCGGCGCCGCCCCAGTTCGCTCCCCCGCCGGTGAACGGATAGAGCAGCGTCCCCTGTTTCGACGGCGGGGTGAACAAGCCATCGGCCACGGAGTCGGCAATCCGCGAACGGCAGCTCAGACGGTCGAACAGGGTCAAACCGAACGCGTCGTCCGGTGACAGGCGGTTCGGCACGATGGGCGGGGGCGCCACCGGGAACGGCTGCGTCGGCGAGAGCCACTCGCCGGGCGCGCCCGTCTGCGGGACCGGCCGTTCCTCGACGGGCAGGAAGGGCTCTCCGGTGTCGCGGTCCAGGACGAACACGAATCCCGTCTTCGTCACCTGGGCCACCACGTCATGCAGGGCGCCGTCGCGCCAGACCGAGTAAAGGCCCGGCTGCGCCGGCACGTCGTAGTCCCAGATGTCGTGGTGCACGGTCTGGAAGCTCCAGCGCACCTCGCCCGTCACGGCCTCCAGCGCAACGACCGAGTTGGCGTGGCGGTTGTCGCCCGGCCGCAGACCGCCGAAGAAATCCGGGCTGGGGCTGCTGGTCGGAACGAACACGAGGCCCCGTTCCTCGTCCACCGACATCGGCGCCCAAGCGTTGGCGTGGCCTTCCGCCGGTGGCTGCGCGCCCTGCCAGGTCCGCGCCGCCGGGTCGTCCGACGTGCGCGGAATCGGATCCCACTCCCAGCGCGGTGCCCCGGTCCTGGCATCGAAGGCCCGCACCGAACCCGCGGGCGCCACCACACGGGCGTTGTCGCCGATCGCCGAACCGACCACCACAATGTCGCCGACGGCGACGGGCGGCGACGTGATCTGGAACTCGCCCGGCCACCGCAGTGGCATGCCCGGATCGATGCGGACCTCCCCGTCCGTTCCGAACCCGGCGCAGCGGCTGCCCGTCGCCGCGTCGAGGGCGATCAGACGCGCGTCGTTCGTGCCCATGAAGATCCGGTCGGCGCACATCCCCGTCGCGTCGGGATCGCGCCAATGGGTGACGCCGCGGCAGACGAACTGGTTCGCGGGGCCCTGGCGGAGGTCGATGGCGGGGTCGAAACGCCAACGCTCGGCGCCGGTGCCCGGGTCGATGGCGATGACCTCGTTGAAGGGGGTGCAGAAGATGAGGGCGTCGTTCGCGAGGATCGGCGTGCCCTCGGTGGCGGCCTGGTTCATGTGATCCGCGCGCGTGGTCATGTCGCCGGTGCGGTACTCCCAGACGGGGGCGAGACGGGCCACGTTCGTGGTGGTGATCTGCTCTTCCCGACTGTAGCGGCGTCCGCCAGCGTCGCCGCCGTAGTGGCGCCAGCCCTTGCCCACGTCGACGGTGTCTGGCGGGCGGGGCGTTTCGGATGCTGTGCCGGCGATGTCGAGACTGTGCGCTCCGCCGAGGAGCCAGATCATGGAGCCGCCGAGGATCGACACGAGGGCTAGCGCCAGGAGGAGGGCCGCGGCGGTCAAGATGGCCTTGCGGGCGGTGGACATAGGGCGAGCGTAGGCGGCTAGACGCAGATCCTCAAGCCGCCGGTCAACACTCCTCGAAACGCAACGCCAGCCGATTCCGCGTGGTCCTTGCGCCGGGACGGCAGATGGATCGCGATTAACCTTCTCCGGCCTGGAACGCCTCCGACGTGCCGGGCGGCCGCGCGCAATGAGGCGGCGACCTTTGGTCACGCCAGTTTCCTCAATAGCAGCAATCTATGTGGAATGAGTGGTGGAGGCGGCGTCCACCAATACGGAGTTTTCAGGTGACTCCCTATGCCTCGCAAAGTAACCTTAACATATTGATAAATAATATTTTTAGTCCTCTTGACGTTGCAGGACGCTTGACGTAGGCTCCTCGAAAAACTGATAACTCAAGTGATTACCACATGCGTCGTCCACAACGTCTCTCCGCCTCTTTCGTCAAGACTGTCAACGTCCCAGGCCGCTACGGGGACGGGCGCGGTGGCCACGGGCTCTCCCTGCTCGTCAAGCCGATGCGCGCAGGCGGCTTCTCCAAGTCCTGGTCGCAAAGGATACTCATCAACGGCAGGCCGACCAATCTCGGCCTCGGAGCCTACCCCATCGTTACACTTGCGGAGGCGCGCCGGGCCGTCATCACTAACCGGCGGGCGATCGCACAGGGGCGCGATCCGCGCGCTGGCGGCGTACCGACATTCGAGGAGGCTGCCGAGAAGGTGATCGCCATGCACGAACCGACGTGGAAGGACGGCGCGCGGTCCGCCGCCATCTGGCGGTCGAGCCTGAGGGACTACGTCATGCCCCAGCTCGGGAGAAAGACGGTCGACGCGATCACGACCGCCGACGTCATGGCTGTCCTCGTCCCCATCTGGAGCACCAAACGCGAGACCGCGCGGAGGGTTCGCCAGCGCATCGGTGCCGTCATGAAGTGGAGCGTTGCGCACCGCTACCGGCAGGACAATCCCGCTGGCGACGCCGTTGCTGAAGCGCTGCCCAGGGACGGTACGTCCGCCAAGACTCATCATCGGGCGCTACCCCACTCTGAAGTCGGCGACGCAGTCGAGAAGATCCGCGCCTCAGGCGCTTACCGCGCTACGGTACTTGCCTTCGAGTTTCTGGTCCTCACCGCCAGCCGCTCCGGTGAGGTGAGGGGTGCTCGGTGGGACGAGTTCGACTTCGAGTCCTCCACGTGGACGGTGCCCGCTGCCCGAATGAAGATAGCTCGCCCTCATCGCGTGCCACTGTCCCCCCGCGCCATAGAGATTCTCGAGGAGGCTCGCGAATTGTCCGACGATGCCGACTTGGTGTTCCCATCGCCCACCGGCCGCATGCTCAGCGACAGTACCATCTCGAAGCTCGTCCGAGAGAACCACATCGGCTGCGTGCCACATGGCATGAGAAGCTCGTTCCGGGACTGGGCCGCAGAATGTTCAGACGCGCCGCGAGAAGTTTGCGAACTCGCACTCGCCCACGTCAACAATGATCGCGTCGAGGCCGCCTACCGCCGATCAGACCTGTTCGAGAAACGACGCGAACTCATGGAGGACTGGTCAGAGTATCTCCGCCAGAACCCCGCGACTCATGCGCTGAAGCAGGCTTCCTAGTACCTTTCCGTCACACGGATTCCTACACTCCACCTCTTGGGCTGCCACTCGGCAGCCTCTCACAGACGAACTCTCCAGCATTGTCCAGCCGCACAACGTAACGATCAGTGATGCCGTCGCGCCGGGTGTGGTCGCACACGATGCAGCGATTTCCTCGAGCTATTTCGTCCTTTGTGGCCGGATCACTCACCGCGACACCAATGATGTACTCTGCTGTCCGACTGTCGACGGCACTCACGGCTCCTCGATCTCCGCCAGCCTAACCTCGCTGAAGGACACCACACCATCGTAGTTGTCCTTCGCCGCCGCGGCGACAACATGCATCAGATCAGCTCTTGCCTCAACCTGCGACAGCCTACCGTCGCGATATGCGTCAAGGACGGCGTTGACAAACTTGTCCAATTCGTTGTGATCTTTCTCTGAGAGCTTAAGCATCTGTTCCTCAGGCGTACGTTTCGCGCAAGTCTACCGCACGCGGTCTACAAAGAGCTCGCCTTGGCACACGTCACCAGTAACCACAGTGGGCGGCGCCCCTGCGTAGTCGGCCTTCATTCACAAGCGCTACCCGCCACTGGTGGATCACTGGGCCGCCACATCGAAACTGTTAGTTCGAGCGCAATCCCTCACTAAACGCTTCCGGATCGAAATCGAGCCACGGCGGTCGCTTAATCTTGAACCGCGCGCGTCGCACGTCGATCTTCTTTTTCGGCTTCGAGTCGAAGACCAACTGCTCCACGATGAAAAGCGCCGCGCCGTACGCCTTGGCCGCCGCCGCCAGGGCCATGTCACCTCCGTACCGGATCCGGCTCGCCTTCTTTCCCGACGGCACCAGCGCAAGCCTTCCTCGATCAATCGGCCGCGCTCCCAGTTCCTCTGCCAGCGTCGCTAACTCATAGAGATCGTGGGTGTGGGTTGCCTGCTGCCCCATTCTCGCGACAAAAGCCTTAAGCGCCTTCTCAGTCGCCTGCGACGCGAGCCAGGCGGAAGATCGGAGGCCGGCGTCATCACGGTCGCACAGGCTCCGGGCACTCGCTTGGAGATCCGCCCGCACCGACTTTGCCAATGCCGCAATCGCGATGTTTTCCTCCGACTCCAGCAACCAGACCCCAAACCCAATGCTCCGAACCAGATTCGCGGTATGCAGCGCCGATTGACGAGCATCTTCCAGTTCCCGACCCGTAAGGCCGGCAACCACCCCTTGTTGCTGAATCCAGTCAAGAGGGTTCTCCTCAGGCTGGACCGCCGCTGGAAACCCGACCCACACATAGGACGGGTCATCGTCGGTTGTGTGGAATCGCCTGGGTACCCTCATGACGAACGGCGTACCGTGCACGAGCACCGCGGCAACGAACCCGGCCGCGTCATCCTGCGCCGCCTCACCATAGCGTTGGCGATACCATTCCGTCAGGATCACGAGGAATCGGCCGTACGCGTCGCTGAGCATGAATGCCCGGTAGTCCGAGACTTCGAGCATCGTGGCCCGAACCAGTTCGAACGCCCTTTCGACTCGTGCGGAAATCGGTACGTTGGCTTCGCTGAGTGCTTCGTCAATCGCGGGAAGCGCCTCGTCAAGCGCAGCCGCCACCGACCTCCACGGGTCTTGTTCGTCATTTTCGCAGTCCGCTGCCTCTTCGATAAGCACGTAGACTCCTCTCTCGCGTCGCGCGAAGAGCACACTGTTATTGTGTTCAGCGGCGTAGCCTTCGCAGTGCTTCGGCAGGAAGGCCTTGTAAGTCCCCTCGGGCCATCCCGGACACGCCGCCCGAAGATCCTTCAGGGAAAAACACCTCGGCAACTCGCCCTGCCTGCGTGCATCGCGAATCTCCGCGATTCGTTTCCTTTCCATCGATTCCCTCAGTGCGATTCCTAGTGGTCTCACTAGCAGCCACGACTCTCAGGCAAGTGTTGGAGCCCTCGCCAGCGCGAACCGCTGCGCCTGGATTACATGGCCTGACCTAGTCAACTCCCTTCAAAGCTCCGGGCGCTAGAACATCACGTGCGCCCGCTCCGAGTCGGGACTGCTACGCGGCCGGCTAACCGTGACGCCGATGCTGCGGAATCCTGCCTCCGTATCGAACAGTTCGAGATCGCGCCGCTTGTCTATGATCGGGAGTTCCGTCTCCCCGGCATCGGGCAACGTTGCGAAGAAGGATCTGATCCGGCCATCCTCGAACACGAAGTAGTCGTACTTGTCGCGGTAGCCAGGCCCCCAGACGATCTCTAGCCGGTTTCCTTCCTCGCCCCATCCCGCCGAGTTCATCCTCACGGTAAGCCAATCCTGGTAGCGCCTTGACCTTCGCCAGCGGAGCCGCCAGCTATACGTCGACCTCCGGGCCTTTCCGTCCTCCCTGTCGATCGACCTCACGAGCTCCACGCATCCGTAGGTCACCTCGTGCATGACGTTGATGCTCACCAGCGGCATCGGCGCGCCGCTTCCCTCCTCCGTCAGAAAGTACCGCCAGTCGAAAGACCCGATGAGTTGGCCGCGCGGGTTTCTAGCACCGTCGAGATTCGCGAGGAAGTCGTCGAGCGTCGGCAGCGGAAACGACCCCATACCCCGAAAGGTGCCTAGAAAGTCGTCGTAGTACGCTCTCAACACGTTCTGCTCCTCGTCAGGTAGTTCCGCAAACAGGACGGATAGCGCGTGGGTCTTCGCCGGCTGTTTCCCTCGCACATACAACACCGCCTTCAGGCCCTGTTCGAGCAAGGAGTACCCCGCGACGACGAACCCCCAGCCCTGCGCCACTTCGTGGCCGGGAAACATGTCCGGCCTCACGGGCGTGGCCTCGTGTTTCTCCCACTCGTGCTTCAGCGCTGTCTGTAGCCACTTCCAGATGTACATCGGCTCTTTGTAAGCTGCCTTTTCCATCAGTCGTACGCCTCCGACTCGAGCGCGATCCTGCTAGGCACCAGCCGCCACCCTTCCTCAGTGCTCTCAACTGACGGGAGCGATGACATGCGAGTCGACACGAGCCTCGCCGGGTTCGAAGCTTGGATCATCGCGCCGAAGCGGTCCCTCAGCGACTCCACGAGCTGCGCTGGGGTCATCGGCCCGTCGGCGTGACGCAGAGCCATCTGGCACAGGGCGTCGATCTCCTTGCCGGCCACCTGCCGGTGCGGGGGTCGGCTGAACTCCTCATGGACTTCCAGAAACGCGTCCAGTCGTTCCCGCTCCTTCTGAAGCCTGTCGATCTCTTCGCTCAGTTCCTGCCGCTTGCGGCGAACGCGGTCGATTGCTGTCTCGTCCATCTGACGTCTGCCTCGTTTATTGCGCACCCATTCCAGTATCAAGCAAACTAATTGTCTACGTCAAGATGATCTAGGCCTATCTTGACTGTATCCTTGACACTTGTCGTTGTGCTCGCCATCATTGCCGGCCGATTCGAGGACAGTCCAAACAAGGATCTCGCCAGATGCACCAACGCTTCTCAGACCGCCACGGCTATCGGCCAACCGCGAAGCCGATCACTGTCCGCGAGGACGCACCGGCCGACCTTCGGGGCGCGATCACGATGATCGCCGAGGGCGTTGGCATGGAGCCGCGCGCCATGCGTCAGGTCATCTGCCAGGTCCTGCTGAAACAGCCCGACCCCAACAACTGGTCGGCGTACCCGAACGTATGGAATGAAGTCGTCTGGCTCTTAGAAGATGCCCCCTGGTACAAGGTCTACGACATTGCCGAGGCGCTCTATGCCGAACTCGGTGCTAAACGACCTTGGGAGCCGCAGCCCGCCGACGACTTCGAGAGGCGTCTCAACGACTTCTTGGTCGAGAACGGCATCGGCTGGGAACTCCGGGACGGCCAGATCACCCACCGGGGGTCTGACGCGTTCGCCAAGAGCACGCACGAGGTCCCCGAACGCCTGGACGACACTGGTCTCCAACGCGTAGCGAACGAAATGCGCGAAGCTCTGCGCGACATCTCGCGGCGCCCGGAGCCCGACATTACTGGCGCCATTCAACACGCGATGGCCGCACTGGAAGCGACCGCCCGCGAGGCGACAGGTCAATCCAACCCAACACTGGGGAAGCTCGTGTCCCTCCTCGATCTACCCCCGCCGCTTGACCAAGCCGTTCACAAGCTCTGGGGTTACGCGTCGGACCGTGGCCGCCACATCCGCGAGGAACAGTTGGTTGGTTATGCCGAGGCGGAATTGATCGTCACCGTGGCGGGGTCCCTGTGCGCGTTCCTCGCCTCGCGGATTCCCTGACCCACCTCGACGACTCCCAGCGTCTAGACGTCCTATCGGGGCGTTGCCTTCGGCCGGGCCCTATCCGCCTTCGGCGGACCGAGCCCGCCAGGGCGGTCTCGGCCCATTCGGGTGACGGTCCCTAACGCTTCCGCCCTCCAGGCGGGTGCGACCGCTGTTACAGCGCCACTTAACCATCGCAACCCTCCCAGACTGCGGTCGCTGGTCTCCGCCCAGCAACACGCAAGCTGCGCACGCCACCAAGGCGCGCAAGAAGTCGCTCGGGATGCTCCTTTTCCCGGTTTTCGCTCAAGTGTCGCTGAACCGGACAACGTCTTTCGGTAACGACAAACAAGAGCGTCCGTCGGATTCCGGTGCAGCGTGCCACGCGTACTCGCCCGGTCAACCGGGCCGGTTCTCCGCTGCGCTCCGACCTCGCTGGCGCGAGGTGACCGGGCTGCGCGCGCGTGCCGCCCGTTCGGGACCGACGCACACCGCGTCGCAACCCCGAAACGGAGAACGACATGGACCTTCAGACCCTTATCGCCCAGTGGAGCGGCAGGCTCCCGCCGGGTTTCGTGCCGCAGGCCGTCCTGCGCGACGAGCCGGAGGAGTGCTCGCAGCCGCGCTGCAAACGCAAGCGCGCGCGCAAGCCCGGCGGCGGCTGGTACGCGAGCTGCCAGCCGTGCCTCGACCGCCGGGCCGCGAGTTGCCGCAGAAGGCGCGCGGCTCTCGTCGCGGAAGGCGGCTGCCGACGCTGCTCGTACCGGAAGAGGCTGGAGGGCGACTTCCTCTGCGGGCGGTGCCGCGAGGACCGCGACATCGAGCGCGGGCAGAAGCGCCAGGACGCCCTCGACGCGGCGGCGATCGACGAGTTCGCCGCCAAGCCCGACAGGGTGCACGAGCCCTCCAACCTCGACTGCGGAGTCAGCCCGTGGAACGCCAGACCGAAGCCCGAGCCGAGCGCCGCGTACTGGTCGCCTTTGCCCGATCCCGAGCCGAAGTCCGAGCAGTTGTGGCGACACTCGCTGGACGACAAGGGCTGGCGCGTGAGCCGCCACTGACCGTTTCTCTCCACCGTCGAGGCGCGTCGGCTTCGGTCGGCGCGCCTCGGCCTCCCAAGCGCTCTCAGAGGCCGCTCCCGGCGCGTTGCGGGCTGTCAAGGGCGACGGACACCGTCGGCGCAGCGCACCCTTGACGGGCCGCCATGCGCCGCCACGCTCACCAGCGGGATGGTGTCCGCGCCACCGGGCGGCAGAACGCGCCGTGGTGCGCCAGAGAGACCCGCACGGTTTCATTATCCTATTGATAAATAATGGATTTATTTGCCTTTCCGCCCCCGGATGGCTTACGATCCATCCATGCGCTTCCCCTCCATCCCCACCGCAGCCGGCAAGCCGCTTCCGCGGCCTAGCCGATGACAGATCGCTTGTCACGCCAGCACGACAGACCATCACTTGACGCCGCCGCCGAGGTCGCGCACCTGAAGGCCGATACCCGGGCCCGGCGTCGCCGCCGCCGCGCTCCCTCGCGCCTCGACCGCCACACGCACGAACTGCTCGCGCTGTACGACGCGGGCGCCACCGTCGCCGAGTTGCAGCGCTGGCTCGCGGCGCGGCGCGTGCGCGTCCACCAGACCACCGTCGGCCGCTGGCTGCGCCGCTGCGGCTGAACGCTCCCTATGCCAAAGTTCCGCAAGCTCCCGTCTCCCGAACAGCAGGCCCGTGCCGCCGTCGGCCGTCTGGTCAAGCGCGAGGCCCTGAGCCGCACGCCCGGCAAGACGCCGTCCAACGGCACCGTGCGCGGCGTCCGCCAGTACCTGACCCAGATCGCGCGCCGCATCGCCCCGGACGGTCTCGAACTGCTCGACCTCACCCCGGAAAGGGCCGACGCCTACCTCCGCAGCCGCGCCGCCGATCTCGGCCAGAAGGCCCTCGACGGGCAACGGCTCGCGCTCCAGAAGCATCTCATCCATGTCCGCGGGCTGCTCCCCGTCGGCGGCAGGCTCGACATCGTCCGATCGGACAAGCCGACCCTTCGGCAGGGGCGGGCCTACGCCCGGCACCATGTCCCGATGGTCGCCGTCCGGCAGACGCCCCGCAACGCGCTCGCCACCCTGGTCGCCTACGCGGCCGGACTGCGCGCGCACGAGCTCCTGACGCTGGCCCGGCCCGACGAGCGCCCGCCGGACGTCCGTCCGGCTCGCCCGGAGAAGTTCGACGGCCGGCCGGGCGTGGACTTCACCGTGGTCGGCAAGGGCGGCCTGGTGCGCCTCGTCCGCATTCCCGACGATCTTGCCGCCCGCCTCGAGGAGCGCCGCCTCGACGAGCCGGTCCGCGTCAGCGACCGCGGCATCCGGTACGTGTCGCGATACGACGTCGGCGGCGGCGAGTCGTGGGGCCGGAGTTTCTCCCGCGCCTCGATGAGCGCGCTCGGCTGGAGCCGCGGCGCCCACGGCCTGAGGCACAGCTACGCGCAGGAGCGCATGGCCGAACTGCAGCGCGGTCTCCGCTACGACGATGCGCTGGAGGTCGTCAGCCAGGAGCTTGGGCATTTCCGCCCCGGGATCACGCGGGAATACCTGAGGTGACCCGCCGGCAGCGGCAACCGGGCAGCCCGCGCAACGACGGCACCGTCCGGCTGATCGAACGCATCAGGGACTCCCGCGACCGCTACCGGGACCTCGCCGTGCGCGTCGAGGCTGCCCTGCTGGGCGGGCCGGTCCGCGACGACTACGGCGGCATCGAGCGCCGCCTCGAACGGGCGCTCCGCGACAGGGGCTTCCAGATGCCCGCCGCGGTCGAAACGCCACGACCTCGCGCCGGCGGTCGCCGCAGGGGAGGCCGGTAGCCGTGTTCATCCTGTTCCTGGTCATCGCCCTGATCGCGGGCGCCGTCCTGCTGGCCCTGAACGCCCACGAGCGCGTCGAGCATCTCGTGCTCGTCGACTGGGCTACCGACGCCGTCGTCCTCGAAGGCTGGGACATCTTGCTCCAGCACTCGGTCATCGTCGGCATCCTCGCCACCGTCGTGTTCCTGCTCGCGCTCGCCATCGGCCTCTGCACGTCCGAGCTGCACATCCGCGCCGCGCTCCGACTCCGCCGCGACTGGCTCGACCGGAGGTACCGCGACGACCAGCTCGGCGTTGCCCGCGACGACTGCCGGCGCCTCCAGAGGCAGCTCGAGGACGCCCAGCGGCAACTGGT